>CAOKFJ010000001.1 GCA_948467695.1 uncultured Allobaculum sp.
ATAAATGCCGCCATCCAAACCAACCGCATTCAGTGAATACCTGCATGCGCAGAACGCACGCATGCAGTACGACGATGCATGCAAACGGATTCTCGGCAATCCATGGATTCAAGCCTGGTTTTACTCAGAACTTACCGATGAATTTCGCGGACTTGATCCGGCTCACATCGTTGAAGAGTATCTGAGCAGACCAGATCGATGCAGAGAACTGAATCCGGAAGACCGAACGATTCCTGATCACCCTGTCATCTATGACAAGAGGTACCAGATCACTGCGCCCGCCGGCAGCGCGACAGATCAGATCATTGTTCATTTCGAATTTCAAAATAACAGCTATCCCAAAGATATAAACAGATGGCGAATGGTATACAATAATTCCAGGTTGATCAGCGGACAGAAAGGGACCGTCTTCCAGAACTCGAACTTCCATCAGATGCTTCGCACGTACTCGATCTGGATTTTCCCGCATCCTCCTGCCAAAGAAGCCAATTCCATCACGTACTATCCCGCCTACGAAAATCTCATACCGAAAGCGTATCCAGTAATTATAAAGATCTGTCTTGGCGAACCGGACTATCCAACCTATACTGACGTCCTCAAACTGCTCCATATTCTCGTTTCGCCGGAATACGACGCGAATCAGAAGTGCGGCATGCTCGAAAAGGAATTTAAAATTCCAATGACTGAAGAATTCAAGGAGGAGATCGAAAATATGTGCAATGTAAGCGAATGGATCTATCAAACCGGTGTCGAAAAAGGCATTCAGACAGGGATTCAGACTGGATCCAGAAACACCATGCTCATGTGCATCCGAAGTCTTATGAATGCGCTGAAAATAACCGCCCTGCAGGCAATGAGCATTCTTGCTGTTCCTGCAGATGAACAGCAGCAGTATCTTGACTTGCTCGCCTCTCCAGAGACAAACCGCATCGCGGATACACAGACGCACTGATCTGCAAAGCCATCTCGTACGAACTAAACACAACGGATCGGACAAACCTGCCAAAGGGGTGTCTGATCCGTTTTTTCTATTTTGATCCATTTCCGTTCAGTCATTTCCGCATTCGAATACACTGAACGTCATGAATAAGACAGTAAAAACTGAAGAGCCGCTGCTGCTGTTTGCTTCGGTTGACCGGTATTCCACACAAAGTACAGGCATGATTCATTTTGGCTTAACCTTCCTTCGATAAAATGGAAATGTATCCATGCATGACCAAAACAGCGATCCCTGGAGCTTTGCGGCAGGACAGCAGACACATCGCAAAATGCAGGAGCGCGAAAGAAAAAGCGTTCCCTGCATTTGGATATGCACCATCAGCATTGGCATTTTAGTATCTTTTCTGTATTGTATGCTTCATATTTCCGGTTTTATTTTCGCGAATGAAATGCGCTGCGCATTATGGTTGATAAATCGGAAGATTTTGTGAAAATCACAAACTTTGGCACTCTCGTTGCGATTGTGCCAAACGCAGGTCATAATAGGATTCATTAAAAAAATATGCACCCTGTTCTCAGACAGCGTGCCACAGGAGGCTGCATGAACACCCCTAACAAGAAAAAGGGCGCGAAGAAACCGCCCGCTAAAAATCTACGTTATCTGATCTTAACTTTTCTGATGATCATTCTCTTTGCGGTTATGCTTGCACCGTCATTCATGAACCGCAGTTCCTCAAAGACCGTTTCCTACTCCGACTTTCTGACGGAAGTGACCGACAAGAAAGTCGATGAAGTGCAAATCAACGGCGACATTGCCAAGTACACGCTCAAAGGCGAGGAAAACAAAGGCAAAGTCTACACCACAGCTCTTGTCAACGACCCCAACCTCGTTGACCGCCTGCTCGAAAGCGGCGCGCAGTTCGAAGAAATCCCCGAACAGGAGCCAAACATGTTTATGTCTGTGCTCATCTCCATGCTGCCGTGGATTCTCATCTGGCTTCTCATGTGGTGGATGTTCCGCTCGTTTAGAAAACGCATGACCAATGCGGCAAGCGGCGGCGGATTCACCTTCACCAATCCCGATGACAGCAGCAGCGACGATGACGACGCCCCAAGCGGCGGAGGATTCCCGTTTGGCGGATTTGGCGGCATGGGCAACATGGGAAAATCCAATGCCAAAGTCTACAAAGGCGAAATGACCCATACCACATTCAAAGATGTCGCCGGTCAGGATGAAGCCAAACAGAACCTGCAGGAAATCGTCGACTTCCTGAACGAACCGAAAAAATACACCGATATCGGCGCCAAGATGCCTAAAGGCGCACTGCTCGTCGGCCCTCCGGGAACAGGTAAAACGCTGCTTGCCCGTGCAGTAGCCGGTGAAGCTGGTGTTCCGTTCTATTTCATTGCCGGTTCCGAATTCGTTGAAATGTTTGTTGGACGTGGTGCCGCCCGCGTGCGCGATCTGTTCAAAGAAGCGCGCAAACATGCGCCCTGCATTATCTTTATCGATGAAATTGATACCATCGGTAAAAAGCGTGACGGTTCCGGATTCAACGGAAACGATGAACGCGAACAGACGCTCAACCAGCTGCTTGCCGAAATGGATGGTTTTGACGGATCGAAAGGCATCGTTCTTCTTGCCGCGACCAACCGTCCCGAATCGCTTGACCCCGCTCTGACTCGACCGGGACGTTTCGACCGCCGCATTCCGGTTGAACTGCCCGACCTTGAAGGCCGTCAGGAAATCCTGATGCTTCATGCCAAAAACGTAAAAACAGCGCCGAACATCGACTACAACATGATCGCCCGCGCTTCTGCGGGCACTTCCGGTGCCGACCTGGCCAACATCGTCAATGAAGGCGCGCTTCTTGCCGTACGCGATGGACGCAAACAGGTTGCGCAGCGCGACCTTGAAGAAGCGATCGAAGTTGTCATCGCCGGCGAACAGAAGAAAAACAAAGTCATTTCGCCGCGCGAGCGCATGGTGGTTGCCTACCACGAAATCGGACACGCTCTTGTTTCCGCATACTGCTCGGAAGCCGCCCCGGTTCACAAAATCACCATCATCCCGCGTACAAAAGGCGCACTTGGATATACCATGCAGGTCGATGAACAGGAAAACAACCTGCTCACCAAAGACGAACTGTATTCCCGTATCGTAACCTACTGCGGCGGACGTGCTGCCGAAGATCTGATCTTCCACTCCATCACTTCCGGCGCCAGCAACGATATCGAAATGGCGACCAAAACAGCGCGTATGATGATCACCCGTCTGGGTATGTCGGATTCGTTCGGCATGACCGCCCTTGAAACAGTGAACAACCAGTACCTTGGCGGCGACACCTCTCTGGCATGCTCGCCGGAGACATCGAGCGCTATCGACCGTGAGGTTATCGCTCTGATCGACAAAGCCTACAAAGAAGCGTATGGCATCCTGTCCGATCACATCATGAAACTTCATGAACTCGCAAAATACCTGTACGAAAAAGAAACCATCACTGGTGAAGAGTTCTCTGAAATCCTTCATCAGGGCGAAGAACAGGAATAGCTGCGTCGAAATCGACCGATAAAAACAAACATCTGATACACATGCAAAGAGGACAGTTCCCGCACGGGCTGTTCTCTTTTTTACGTCAAATAGTCTTTCTTCAAAAGTTCTTGAATCTTCATCGTGAAATACAGAGAATGTTTTTATCAGCGATCTTCGTTCATCCTGATCCTGCGTCTGAGCTGACAATAGGATATTCCTATAACGAACGCTGTCTTTATCGCGCATTGTAAAATAATATTTTGCTTGCTCGCTTATTTTTGTCACAATCACGTTAGAGACTTCCGCATTTTCTTCCTGCAGAAGCTGCCACTATTTAGAAAAGGAGACACTATGTCCAAAGCATCCCCTCGCCCCGCTAAATCGGCTCCGAAGAAAAAAACAGCCAAACCGGCTGCCTCCCCTACTGAAAAAAAACGCGCGCCTCGTCCAAAACGCGCTGCGCTGATGAAAAAGAGACGCCGCCGCGCCCGCATCCTTGCTGCAAGCGGCATGACCATGATCATTGCCGCAACCGGACTGATGGGCTATGCCTGGTGGATCGACAGCAGTCAGCCCGGTCCTCTTGAGCCGCTGACTGAAAGCCTTGACTCCATTCCCCATTTACTGCAATGGGACCAGCGCTGGGGATATGTTCCCTACGGCACCGGCGATGGTAAGCAGCTGTGCATGTACTACACGGGCTGCGCGCCTACCTGTATGTCCATGATCGCTTCCTATCTCAAACAGGATCCAGCGCTTACTCCGGTCGTGATGAGCGAGCTTTCAATTATGAATGATGATTATGAGAATGACCAAGGTACGAAAAACACATTCTTTGGTAATGTCTGCAACACCTATAATCTAGGTTATGAAGAACTAGGACAGGACGAGTCCGCCTTGCGCGCCGCTCTTGAACAAGGCAATCCTGTAATCATTAATGTAGGGGAAGGCGATTTTACTAAGAAAGACCATTTTATCGTAGCCGCCGGTATGGAAAACGATCAAATTCGAATTCTTGATCCCGGCGCGTACAGCACCTCGCATTTATGGAGTTTCGAAGATATTCTCAGGCAGACAAAAACTATGTGGTCTTTCTGGAATCCAAACGGCAATCCGCAAAATGAAGCGAATGATTTTTCAGCACCTGCTTCGCCGCAAAACGAGGATTCTTCCGACTATGGCTCTCCTGTCGATGAACCAGTTCCGTTCGATCCCGATCAGCCCTCTGTTCAGGGTGCGTAATCCGTCAATCAGGGAACGGCTTAAATCTGCATTTTCGCTCTCTCTTTCATCCAATATTGGAAAAAATATATAAAATGGATCGGGACGGCTTACTGCCTGTACCAGAACCTTATGCAAAACACAGGAGATTTAGATGAACCTGAACGATCCGAAACGGAAACCTTCTCCAAAAGGGAATCCGCCTCGTATAAACATCAAAAAACTGCCCAAGTTTAAAACAATCAAGCTTAAAAAAATCAAGTTTAAAAAGCTGAAACTGAAGAAGATCAGATTAAAGAAGATCCGATTCAGCAGCCCCATCATCAAAAAGCCGGCAGTTCAAAAGCCCGCCGATTTCGCACCGGAAACGAATTCATCCATGCGCAGAACGGGGTCGCAGACATCGAAAACCACTGCCGCAAAACGAAGAAAAAGGCGTTATCGCTACGATCGAATTGCACTGCTTGTCCTTGGCGCCGCCCTGATCATCAGTCTGCTTGGCTGGGGCGCATGCGCAGGTGGAAAAGCGCTTGTCCGGCATTTCCAGAAACAGGAACCAGCGATTTCCTGGAAACTGACCAGAGATGAGAAAAAATCGCTTGAAACGATCACCTGCCCAGAGAACGTTCTTCCGCAGACATTCGATGCCATTCGCTCTTCAGCGCTAGATGAAGAAAGCGAATGGAACAAACAGGATGCATGGTTTCTGGCGCATATCTCTGAATTCGATGAAGATCTTCTTTCGTTCTACCTCAACGATCGGGACCGCGCAGATTTCGTTCATGAATGGCCCAATCGTCAGGCGTATCAACAGCCGGCAGCGACCATCGGCGTCGCGCTCGATGAATTTCCCGGTCTGCTGCAATGGGATCTTGCGTGGGGATACCAGCCATATGGCGAATCCCTGATCTACATCGCCGGCTGCGCACCGACCTGCATGTCCATGATCGCCTCATGGCTCAGACAGGATGAGACGATTACGCCTCGCGTCATGAGCGATCTCGCAATTGAATACGGAGATTTCTATCCTGGTCAGGGAACCGGCATTGAATTCTTCGATCACGCCGCCGAGCGGTATGGTCTGATCGTTGAATCTTCCGGAACCGATCCCCAATGGCTTCGTCAGATTCTCGCTGAAGGAAAACCGGTGATCTTCCATATGCTTCCCGGCACCTTCACCACCATTGGTCATTACATCATCGGCTATGGTCTGGATGAAGAGGGAAAAGTGCTGATTAAGGATCCAAACTCCATCGCCCGCACAAATCAGACATGGGCGCTTGAAGACATTCTCGCTGAATGCGGCGGAAGCTGGACTTTCTCTTATCCAGAACAGTCTGTTCAGACTTCATCAGAAAGCAACACCATGCAGTCCGAATCAAATTCCTGAGTTCAACTCTTTTACTGTTTTCATTCACATCAAAACCCGCCGGCGCTTCCAAACGCCGGCGGGCTTGTTTTTTAGAACAGACAGTCCGCTTCAAATCATCTTCAAATGCAGCCAAGTCTCTATAAGCATTGTCCATGCATCACAATCGATGTCGTCTGCGCGCTTCAGTCACCGCAAGAACGCCGCCGCAAATCAGACAGATCAAACCTGTCGCGACAAATCCTCCGGTTCCTCTTCCGCCTGTTTCAGGGGGAACAAATCCGGGCGCATTGACGATCGGAATGGAAAATTCACTCTGATCAGGATCAGCCGCTGTATCGACCTCGTTTCCTTCGGGGTATCGAACTTCGAACGTATGTGTCTGTGTTTTATACGTTTCGCGATCCATGATCGGAAGCAGCGTTTGCGTATTCAGTTCGTATACATAATACTTTCCTTCGCGAACCAGATCGGTTATCGCAAGAACCGCTGTTTCTTCTGTTTCGTCTTCTTCAACCGTGATGCTGCCCGTTTTCACAAACTCCATGCCTTCCTGATAAGGCGCTTTGTACACACCAAACATATAGATTCCCGGTACGACGGGATTTCCTGTCCCGAAACTCTTTTCAATGGATAGAGAGCATCGGGGCTTTCGGTTGAAGACATGCATTTCAATTTTCTGCCCATGCTGCGCTCTCCATATATTTTCCGAGGGAAGATTTTGGGGAGGAATGTAACCCTCCTCGTCCCGCTTATCAAAGTACGCATACTGCACACTCGGCTCGAATACATATCCTTGGGGCGCTTTGATTTCCGTGATTCGGTACAAAGTATTGAATTTCAGGTTCTGGTCGATGCGAAACATGCCGTCCGCGCCGGTTGTGAATACGCCCAGATCCGTAATGACCTCATGATCATCGATTCGAATCTCCTCCACTTGAAACTCTGCTCCCGGAAGTTTGAGCATCGCGTCATCCTGGTCGATTTTACTGAGAACGAGGTTTTCAGATGTTGTGGAAATCGAATCGCCGCTTGCTGCATAGGTGAAGCTTTCAACAACTTCGCGAACAGGGGCATCATGCCCGATGCCAATCCACGAAGCGCGGTTGGTCACTGAAACCGTCTGTCCGGGAAGAGCGTTGATCGTCGCAAAATACGTCACATGGATTTTCTTCTCATCGGGCAGACCGGAAATCTGAAGGGTACGCATGTTTTCTTCATCGCTGTAGGAAATCTTATACCCCTCAAGAGGACTGCCGTTTCCATCGACGACTCTGATGTCGTCCGGACTGATGCGCATGACATTTTTATCGTAGGTATCGATGAGTGTGATTGTTTCAACATTGGGAATCAGATCGATCCCGTTTTGGTTGAGAATGATTTCGAACTTCATTTTCTGCGGTCCGTGCTTCTTCTTTTCCGCATCGCTCATCTCTGCTTTTCCCTTGTACAGAGCGCCTTTGATTTCCATCGGCAGCGTGTCCTGGGAATACGAGATCTGCGCATCGCCGTTGTACACTTTGACCGTATTGAGCAGATTCTGCTTATTCTCCTCCAGTTGTTCGATCAGCGTATTCCAGTCGGTTGTGCATCTGGTGATGATATGCAGAGTGACTTTTTCACGCAGCTGAATGCCGGACACTTCGATGCGCACTTTCTGATGTCCATCGACCTCGGTGACTTTCACGTTCTCGATAATCGGTGAGGCAAGGGGATAAGAAACCGTATCATCCGCATCCTGAGTCAGAAAACATCCGGTGTATTCCTGCGAAGCATCCAGTTCGTCCACATACACAAAAGTGCCTTGGTTGGGATACTGATCTCTCGAGTCGGTGGAATACGGATTGGTGCTGATGCGCCAGTCCACATAGGCATAATTCTTTTTCATTTCAAGATTCTGTCTACGAATTTCTTCATCCAGAATCGGTTTCATCACTTCACGATTTGTATAGGGACGCAAATCTACAGTGCCAATCGGATTTGGAGCCGGATCCTCCTGTTTGGAGTCCATGATTCTTACGCCATCATCGTTCCAGGTGAATGTCTCGCCCCAGTTTTTACGCACGACACAATAGTTGCGAATCGGAATTCTCGCATCGCTCTGTCCCTCGAGCGACTGAGTGCCCATACGAAAAGCGGAGGTGTTGTTGAAGGTAAAGCTGAACTTATTGCGGTCATAATGCCATTTCACATTGCCTGCGACATTGATGGCCGAGCGCAGAGCAATGTACAGATGCTCGTCTTCGCCAAGGATCTGGTGCTCTTCAAATTCCAGATCAAGCACCGTATTGTTCGTGCCGGAAAGCAAAATCGAATAGTTAGAAGGATCGATTTTTCCTGTTTCAAGCCGGCTGAACACTTTGTCGTAGATTTGAGGATCGCGTCTTGTCGGATCGTTTGCCTGAAGCCGATCAAAACCGGCAAAAGGTGCCTGCGAAAAATCTTCCGTGGATTTGTATACCCCGATCACTGCGTCATCCTTGAAGGATGTACCATAGTTTGCCGCTTGTCTTCCCAGATCGTCATGAACAACTGTGCCGGAAGGAATCAGGCTTCCATCCATCCGGATCAGCCATACAAGACTTCCATAGGGATAGCCGTCGCGCGGCAGGTCGGGATCGCGTACGCAAAGTCCCACTTTATCCATTTCCAGATGCATGTCCGAAGCTGTGAAACTTGTCACCTTCTTCGTCACTTCGAAAGGCAGAACGCCATTGCCGATACCGATATTGGCTCCGGTGATCGTATTGCTTAACACCGAAGCAACCGGAACGGCTGTCATCGGTTTGACATAATATTTCAGTTCAAAAGAGAGATGCACATTTTCTGCAAGCGCCTCGTTTGCCTGACGTATAGCCGGATAATCTGCAGGAATAAATTCAAACTGATCTTCGCCTTCAGGAAGCTGAATAAACACCGTATCCGCAGGCTGATCATTTTGCATACGCGCACCGGCATAGAGATCCACCTGCACAAATCCGGTATAGCCATAGTCCGTCTGCTTCTCATCGTTCAAAGACAAGGTGTCTGTAAACCGGGCATGAAATACATCGCCCGTATTCTCTTCATTGATCGCAATGCGGTATCCAAAAGATAAGGGCGGAAGCACAAACGAATCGATATTCAGCAGTGTTCCATCTCTTGCGTACACCGCCTTTCCATTCATCGAAACTTCGACTGGCGCTTCGATCTTCTCATCAAGTTTGACCTTTTCCATCCACTCCGTGCCTTCGATCTTCGTGTTCACGATTGAATTGACAAAGTACTGGCCACTCACACGATCGGACGTATTGCGAATATACGCTTCATTGCGGAAGTTGAGCGTATCAGTCTGTTCAAGCGCCATGACTTCGCGAATCGTTTTGTCGAGTCTGACCTGATAGTTGAGTTTGACCTGCTCGCCGGGCTCCATTGCCCCCACAGAAAAACTGCACAGCGCGTTTCCTTTGTCCAGACCAGCAATCGGTTCAGGCGCCGGCAGCACAAGATCATCCGGACCGGGAGCGTGCCCGATCGCTTTATAGAGTTCTACAGACTCAGGAAGGACAGAAATTTTATCCTTATGCTCTTTGAGAAAAATATCCGTCTGATACTTCTGAAAACCGAGCATGTCATTGAGAACGATGTTATCAAACCGGTAGTCGTTATCTGCCAAAGCAGACGCGAGCACACTGAAATTCAGAAGCAGGTTTCCATGCTGATCATTGCTCATCGATACAAACGTCTTTTTAATCGAAATCCGGGAATTTAGAATGGCGTCAGCTGATGCTCTTTCCGTTTTGGGCGTCTGAGAACATAAGAGCTGCGCATTGTTGGTCATGACATCCTTTCCGCCTATCAGCATTTCTGTATCGATCATGATCGAATACTTCAGACGATATCGGGTGTTCTTCTTCAGCAGTCCGAGATACACGCTGAATCCATCTGCAGGGACCGGATGACGGACGCTCTGGTTCTGGAAGTTTTCATACACCAGTTCCGTACCCATCGCATATCCGTCTGAGGGCTCAGGCGGCATCATGTTTTGAGGATTGAGAACGATCTGAAACCGGTCATTGCCGGCAAGAGGAATTTCATCGCCGTCCTCGCCTTCGATCAGCCGCATGCTCGAGGGAACAAACCAGCATACCTCTTTGCGCGATGTCATAAAATCATCGATGATCGCATCGGGAAACGGATTGGCGCCTGTGGTAAAGTCCGTAACGAAATCAGCCTGCACGCGTCCATCATCCAGACGATGCATTCCCTCAGCGTGCAGGGAAGTGTCCAGATCTTTCGAAAAATTGTCCGCTGAAGCTCCGTTTTCAATCGAACCCGGATCAATGGTCAGAATGTAGTCGGTATCACCGACCGTGATATGCGGATCGCTGTCTTTAAAGTATTCATCGAGGTCGAGTCTGGCACTGACAAAAAACGTCCCTTCGCTGATCGTCTCGCCGATGATATTCGCATAGCGGTCCATGTGAACGTGCACATGACCGGGATTGGCGGGACAGGATTTGAGCGCGCCGATGATTGTCTGATGCTGCTCGCCGCCAATTGTATCGGTATGCGTCAGTTCGCCACCGATGATATCGTCCTCCGTGCTTTCCAGAATGCGGGGCATCGGATAGACATACTTGCCCTCGTTTGCCTGCGCTATTTCTGCTTTGCTCAGATTGGCATATCTGACACGTGCCGCCAGCTGTGATTTCTCATTAAGCACAACGTCGCTGGTATATTCCGTCCATTCCGTATCGCCCTCGTTTTTGTAGACAAGAACCTGACTGGTGATTCGTTCTGACGGAAAAGGGATCGAAAATCCGCAGCTGTCCTTCGCCTCTTGGAGTAGGGAGTCCGGCGCTTCTTTTTTCATGGTGCCGTCTTCATCTGATTTTTGGGAAGAGTCTGATGCAAAAACACTATCCCGACTCGCTTCTTTTTCTTTGGCTTCTATGATTTCCGGCACACCCGGCCACGACATTCCCGTGCCAGAAACCGCCAGCGAACATGCCATAGCAGCATAGACGAGCAGCAAGACGATGCGGTTAAAAAAATGACGGCTGCCGCCGGATGATCTGCATTTTTCCTTCTTCATGGTCAAATTCCCTCTTCCGTTCAGAATCTTCGAACGGATTTCTCTCTTTCTTTATCGAAAACATTCAAACGATTGTTCTTTTTTCCTTCGTCAGCCGATTTTTCACGCGTATTCCTTTTGCATTCTAAACACGTGTGTTTTCTGTACATTCGATACTTATTTTAAAACACACACTATCATTGTATCCGCACAGGTGTATCCGTCAATAACATCGTTAACTTGTTTTAACGCAAGTAAACGCCAGAACATCAGCATTTATAAGCATTTTTCTCTCGAAAAAACGCAGATATAATCCGTATCATCCTTTTCTTCTATCCATGCAAAAATGCCGGAACCCCCTGATTTGTCGGGTTCCGGCAAAATTCTGTCTGTCATGAAACATTGTCAGTTTCGCTTTGCGGGACGGATAAAGCCTGTCAGACCATCCGCGCTCTGCACCATCATCAGCCCTTTGAGCGTGCTTATATGAATCATGCCGTGATCTGCGGTGTTCAGCCTGTCGATGCCCAGTTCCTCCATCAGTGCCAGCACCTCTCTGTCCGGGTGATCAAATCGGTTGCGGTATCCCGCCGAAATCAATGCCAGGCGGCAGTTGAGCGCTTGAAGAAAGGCGCGTGATGAACTTGTTTTTGACCCATGATGCCCCGCCTTGAGAATATCTGCCTGAATATCGTATGCCTCAATGAGCTGCTCCTCGATATTCTTTGAAGCATCTCCCGTCCATAAATATGAAAATCCATCGTACGAGAAAAAGCTGATCAGACTCTCGTCGTTGCCGCTCTTTTGATCCGCCTGCCGCATGGCAAGCAGAAGCTCAAAAGCATAGTCAACCGGTACCTTCTCATTGCTGTCCGTCACAATCTTTTTTACCTCAAACTGCTCGTCCAGAGACTGTACTGCCCCATCATGGTCAAAATCTCCATGCGTGACGACCAGCGCATCAAGAGCCGTGATCTGCCGTGTGGCAAAAAACGGAATATACAGTTCGTAAGCATTGTCGTGATTAAACCGTCCTGCCGCGTCAATCATGACAACGCTCTTCTGAAAAGGCTCAACAATAACAGTTGCATCGCCCTGACCGACATCGAGCAAATAGACGTGGAAAAACGGATCCAGTTTCCATACATATGGATACACAAGAAGCATTGCCGCGCCCGCCAGCGCCCGCACTCTTTTCCACTTCCAACTGATTCGCAGCAGCCAGATGCCCAATGCGAGCAGATACCACCATGGCGCCATGCCAATTATTTCAAAGCGCTCAAAAGAAAAAAACGCTCTTTGCAGCACACTTTCCAGCCATATGCCATATCCCTGCATATACAGTCCCGGCAGAGCGGCAATAAAAAACAGACCAAGCATCTTTCTCATGCTTCCAAAGCCCGCAAGAAGAAACAGATTGACCCGCCCCAGAAAAGCCATCTGACAGATGATCCCAAAAGCTGTCTGCACAAGTTTCTTTCCGCCTCTGCCTGTCTGAAACTTAGCCGCAAGCAGAATTCCCGACGGAAGCACAAAAGCCATCGAACGCGCCGCACCGGGACAGACAAACAGAAAAAGCAGAATGGAGAACGCCATCCGTCTGTCCCGGTTTTCAAAAATCTGCGCGCATACTCCAAAGCATGCCATGCGCACCAGAGAGGGAGAAACGGGAAAAAGCACCAGACAAACCAGTTCAAGGCCTAGAACGATCCATCCCGCAGTGCTCTTGTCCACTCTTCGCTTGAGCAGGCCGCGAAGCACACTGAAAAGGCCAATCATCGGCAGTCCCAGCGAACCGATCCAGGCGAGCTCTTCGCTTTCACTGATGCCGTAAAACAGAAGGCGATAAAGCGAAGATGCTTTGCGCGATTCAGTCCACTGCCATATCCTGCCGCGCAGGGTCTGCGGTTTTGAATCACCCCTTCTTTCCATTTTTGATGCAGAAAAGAAAATCCCTCTGTCATTTGCATATTTCTGAAACGAAAACAGTCCGGGATTGTTCGAGGTATGAACCGGCTCAAACTGGCGGACCACAATTTGTTCATCCAGACTAAGCCTGTCCTTTTCATACACCAGGACTTGATCTTTTCCTGTTGATGCGACCGCATAGCACGAACGGATCTGCGTGATTGTGTATTCTCCTTTCTCAGGCAAGCGCGCGGCATTCGCACGCATGCGCCAGGCGTTTGAGTACGGCATAAGACACAAAGCCAGCCACATCAGCACATAGCTCGTTTTTCGAAAACGAAGCGAAAACCATATGCCCGCAAGCAGAGCAGCTGCCAGAATACGATCAGGATCATCGATCCAGAACAGAAGCCATACGCAAACAGCCGCCCCAAGCCAGAACGCTTCACGGATACCGCAAAGCCGCTTCCACACTGTTTGAATCCGCTTGAGCGGCTCGCTGTCCTTTGTCCTATTCTCTGGTCGGCGCTTAAAGACAGAGGAATGGCTTAAGCTTTTCAAACTTCTTCTCTCCAATACCGGGCACTTCCATCAAATCTTCAAGCTTCGAAAATCCATGCGCTGCGCGATAGTCGATAATCTTCTGCGCGGTCGATTCTCCTATACCGGGCAGTTCCATCAGCTCTTCTTTTGTCGCGGTATTCAGGCTGATCAGCGGCGCTTCGTCTTCGCGCGCTTTCTTGCGGATCACCACAACCTCATGCGCGCGCACTTCTTCCTGCAAAGAAAGCATCGACAGATCCGCGCCAGGCGTACAGCCTCCCGCCGCCTCAATCAGATCTTTAATCGTTGCGCCGTATTTCAGTGTGTACACATCGGGGCTTTCCACTTCCCCCTTGATTTCCGCCTCGATCGTATCCGGCGCAGCGCGATCAAGCGATACCGGCGACAGTCTTCCGGCTGACGCCATAAATATCAGCCCCGCAAAGCAGAGCGGTCCTGTCAGTTTCTGTAGAGTCCTCATACTTTGTAATACGCACAAAACGGCAGTCATGGGCAAAAAAATCTCGATTTTTTTATCCCCGCCTGTTCAGGAAAGCAATCGTTTCCTTTTCCTGACAGGAGATCCGCTTCCGACTTGAATTAAAGTCTGAAAAAGCGTCGTTCAGAAAAGCCGCATGTCTCAAGATTCAAGATGCGCCACCCTTAAAAGATGTCTTATCTGGCATCGACTTTCATATAGAGAGCGTTTTTCCTACAATCTGTTTATGACCAAAATTTATTTCGAGCTGAAGCTCACCAGCTTTTCAGCCCTTCCATATACACCCGCATGTCAGCAGCTCTTTGATGCCATCGACCAGGCTTCTTCTAAAATCTGGGACGGCGATACGCTGCTTGATCCCTGCGAACCGCTTCCTTTCTCTGCTTCAGGCGATGAAGCCATTCTTCGTCTGCAATGCACGGAAGCCGACACCCTCATGGATTTTCCTGCGCCCTGTGCTATTGAATACACCTTTCTTGGACGCACTGTGCGCTTTTCACTTAAACCCGGCACTTCCTTTGCCAATGCAAAATGCGCTTTTGCGCTGATTCTTTCCGTGCTGACCAGCCCTCAGGATCCCTTTGTTCTTCACGGCGATCATCTCGGAATCGCCAACGGGGATATTCTGTGTCATTTTGATACACCCTATACACAGAAGCTTCGCAAAGACCTTGAAAAAAAGAGAACTCTTTCTTCGAACATTCGCTCTCTGCAGCTGGAAGCCGAGCGCCTTGGCGCAATGCAGATGGATCTGCGAAGAAAAAACGCCAAATCGTATATTCGCAAAAAAGGCGAATGGACACCGCGCGACTCGGCCAGACTGCATCACGCCATGCAGAAATCCAATGCGTGGAAAGCAGCGCAGCACGCTCTGGATTCAATCGACAAGGAATGCCGCACCTATGCTCTGCAGGTGATGGAGCTTTCTCATTCAACCAGCATTGTCTCCAATGCGCTGCCCCGACTGATGCACTATGCAATCGCTCAGACGCTGAATGACGCCGAAGGATTCGACGAACTGTTTGCTTATCTGATCGGCGGCAATCTGGATGGCGCAAAAAGCGTGATTTCCGGCGCGCTTGCCGACAAATGGATCAATCAGTCGCTCCAGCTCAAACTCGAATGGATCTACGCGCAGATCCTCATGTGCGCGGCAGACGGCAGTTTCAACGAAAAAACACTCGCGCAAATTATGCCGCTGTTTCAGAACATCAGCATTGTGCACATCGAAACTCAGTTCGATGACTGTGTCGAGCTTCTGGATGCGTGCCTGAGCGAGCTGATCGCTCTGTGCATGGATGCCGGCATTGCGCCAGCGCTGATGGACGTGCTTCGCCTATACAGCGCGCTCTACGATCCCGCAAGCGGACCGTTCGCGCAGCCGACAAATCTGTATCTGTATGCCTGCATCGGCGGCGCAGGCGACGCAATTCAAATGAATGCCGATCTGGCCAATCTGTATGATCTCGACACGGCGCTCGATACGCTTTACACACTGCGCGATTTCGACAGCATTGATCCGCAGACACGCCCTTATGCCATTCTTGCCGCATGCTCGCTCATTGCGATGATCGGACCCGACTATTTTGGAGATCTCAAACCTGTACTCGACCGGCTGATGACCTATGTCGCGGAGGACCTGTTTGACGAAGACAGCCTGGAGCCATGGAAACTGCACTGCACGCTGGTGCTGTTCAACTCCATGCTTATGCTGATCGAAAATGAAGCCGAAATTCTCAGCGTTAATGAATCGCTTCAGTGGCTCGGCGCTATACGTTCGAGCCTGAGCATGCGCACGCGCCGCATGGGATGGTCCCATCCGGAAGAACTGCGCATTCTCATTCTCTGCACCCTGATTCTGTGCGACTTTACCGGCGATCCGCATGAAGGGCTCGCCATACCCCAGATTCTTCGCGATGCGCAAAGCCAGCTTCCCGGCGTGATGGACATGATGTCCATGTTCGGTCTGAACGGGTATATCGAAATGATGAGTCAGACCGGTATTGCGCCCTCCGTTGAAAACGATCCGTTTGAAGCGTTCAGTTCCGTCATGCTTCGCGCAGTCAGCGGCATGAGCGACGACGAACTCGATCAGATGGCTGAAATTCTCTGCACATCCGCCGAACAGCTCGTCGACTGGAGCTTCTTCGATACTGCACGCGTTGTTCTCAACAAAATGTACAAGCTGATCGAGATGATGCCGCAGCAGGAGCTTCTACCTCCCGACTTTGGCAGCTGGCAAGCCGCAAAAGATCCGTTCGATACAACGGATATGCAGTTTCCCGGCGATCTGGGCACATCTTCATCATGGAGCGAACAGCCGATCAGCCCCAGCATCGACTGGTCGCAAAGCGAAAGCTCTTCCGACTCTGGATACGACTATCCGCCGTTCGATCCGGAATTCAATCCCGCACAGGACCCGGCATTCAGCGATATCTATCCCGCTGACTCCAAAGAAGACTTTGATGCCGATTTCGGTATCGGTTATGACACACCGTATTCCTCTTCGCAAAATCCGTCCGATCTGCTTGAGCCGGATTTCATGATGGACAATCTGCCCGAAGGACTCGAGGGCGCTCCTGTTCAGGATCCTTTGCGCACTCTCATTCACGTGTTTGGGAAATACATTGAACTGTGCCCGATCGGTCATGAACACGCCTCATTCATGACCATGCTCATGCGCGGATGCGACCTTGCGCGCACGCTCTATCTCGAAGACGAGAGCGCATTCTACTCTGCGCTCTGCACATGGACTGCCGCGATTGACCGCATGATCGATCATGGTCTGAAGGAACCTGCGCTTATCGCGATGAACAAAGCGCTCGAAATTCTCGACCACGCCCAGAATATGGATATCGCTCTGCATCTGCGCGACGCCCTGCAGAAAAAAGCGTGGGATCAGATGCTCAGCGTCTACAGCACGCTTGGCGGCGGCTACATCGAAAAAGGCCGCACACTGGCAAACAAGATCATTTCCGACACCGACCTGCACAATCTGCAGCTGTATTCGCAGGAGGATCTTCTGGTCGTTCTGCAGGCTGTAAACTTCCTGCTTCGCCACGAAACATCACCCGAACAGTTTTCCGCATACATTTCGATGCTTGAACTGCTCAAACGCCCCGCTCTGCAGGCTGAATCCGGAAGTCCGCTCATGCTGCGCTTTCTCAACGTGTGCACCGACGGACTCAAAAGCGCGTATAAAATCGCTGACGCAAACGCCGCCGCTTTCTTCAAGCAGTCGCAGAAAGAACTGTTCCCCGATCTGCCTCCCTTTGTGGAAATGGCGCTCGGCACCGATACCGAAGCGATGCTTGAGCTTTGCGAAGAGCTGAAAATGGAACTCCCGCTTCTGATGAAATATCCGCTCATGGCGCTGTTTACTGACATAAATGTGACGTATCCATGCCCTGATCCGGATTGGAAGGAACTGGAACAGAAACTCTGCGACACCCTGAACGGTTCGCCGGTTGAAGACTGGCAGGATCTGTTCATCGCTCTTTCCGGCAATCTTGAACGGATCTACACAACAGTGGACTTTGTCCAGCTTGCGCTGCGCGAATACGACTATCTCGAAGCGCAGTCGATGATTCCCCGGCTCGAGTCGCTGACCGGCAAAAATCTGAGCCGTCTTAAACTGCGCATGGATCTGTTCGACTGCATCGGCACTGAACTCGAAAACGAAAGCGATGATCCGGATGCCCGTCTGAAGCGTGAGGAATATCTGCTCAATCTCCATCAGGCAAGAACAGCGCTCGATGCGCATGGCGATCAGGATCCCAACGAGCCGGACGTCCTTCTTCTGTCCTACTTTGTCGACTGCCTGTTTGCTTTCCACTACATCACCAATTCGAATGTATTCATGAGCCAGCGCTATCTGGATATTCTGTCGCGCAAAATCTCCATTCTGCCCGACGCCTTCTTCAATACAGCAGCCAGAGCACTGCTGTATCTTCACCTTGGCTTTATCGCCTATCGCCCGGGCTGTCTGGCAAATACAGATACTCCGGAATCCATCGAGCAGGCATATTCTCTGTGGCAAAGCATTGAAGAACCGCTGATCAACCGTCTGGATCTGATGCTGCTAAGCGCTGTTCTCAATGCGATCGCCGATGCGACGGAAGCCGTTTTCGAAGAATGCGGACTGAACGTGATGAGTCCGGACAATCTTTCGAAACACTTCCATGCCCTGCAAAACTGGCAGGAAGAACTCAAAGATCTTCTTGCCGACGATACGAAAAGCGCCTGATCCACGTTACGTCTCAAAACGTTTCTGCATTCATATTTCCGCATGGATCAAGACGCCAGTCGCCTTTTCAAACCTTCATACAAGCCAAAACGGAAAGCCAGATCACGGCTTTCCGTTTTTTTGCGCATGGAACACAAAAGGAAGAACTCAGTAAGGATAATTTCCAATCTTATTAAAACGATCATTCAATTATATTTAGCTATTATTTTACAGTATGAAATCGGCGTGTTTTTTTATAGTATTTTTTTATTTTTATTTCCATAGACATGTCGATTATCTACACTTGAAGCATGAATGTTGATTATTATATTTTGACGGTTGATCCCGATCAGCCCGTTTACAGTAGCGAGATGTGGAAAAATCTCGCCACCAGACTCAGCTGCTCCATGCAAGCGGCAAAAAACGGCGAAGAACCATTTTTCCTCTCTGCATCAGATGATCTCTGCGCAGGGGATGTATCGCCGTCCTCTTGTGCTTGTGCTGTGCAGATGCGCATCGTCTATGAACTGGACACGTCAGCGCAGATCTCCATACCAAAGGAAATCCAGCTCCTGCGCGATGAAACGCTCATGCGCTTTCCTCTGCCAGAGGACATTCAAGACGAAATGCTTGCGGCTGCGTTTATCCTCATCCTTGCCTCGCTGCTCGATCAGACTCATCTTTTTTCCGTCCGCAATGGAAAACTTATATTCGACAATGAGCCTCTGCTTTCGTTTGGCCTTCAGATTACAGACATCAAAAAAGAGAACGGAGAAAAAGAAAACCTGTCTGTAACTGATCCGAGCAAAGAAAAAGAAGACTGCCTCGCTCGACTAAAGACACTTCAATCCGAAGACAGCCGTCTGAACGGCCAGCTCGATGAAATACGCGAAAAAGCATTCGAACAGCTGTAAGCCAAAAAGAAGATTCAAGCCTATTCACGCCAGACGTCCAAAGAAATTCATCTTTCCATGGCAGACAACCCGCAATACTCCAAAGCGCTTTTTCACCAGGCAGAACGCATCAGAGAACTGAAAAAAGCCTCCCGCGACTACCACGCCGCAAAACTTGCCGACTCGCGCAAGTCCAGCGCGAAGCTTCGCTTCCTTCTCTTTTCGATTCGGCATGCTCTTTCCGGTGACAGCCATTTTGATCTGCTTGTGCAGCATCTTCTGCGCCCTGTAACAGATATCGAATGCGTTTCCCGCTTTATTGACACCTGTTCGCACGAGCTTTCTTCGTCCGATGACATCGACGAATGCACTGCATGGCTGCTTGCTGGATTATTCATCAGCGAACTCAGCGCGAAGAACAGTCCGTACAAAAACATCCTGTGCTTTACCGACGCTCTCCATGGTCTGTACTTCAAAGGTTTGCGCAATACTCAAAAATGCGCAGCAGGAACATATGAAGACTATCTAGGCCAGATCGCTCCCGAAAAACGGATATTCGCATTGCAAAGTCTTGCTGAATGTCTGGAAGAGCTGATGATTCTCCCGCTGGAATTCAATGTTCCAGGCGAGGCGCCCTTCTGGATTCTTCAATCGATCCACTGGCTTCTAAAAGGACAGGATGCAAATCCATCGTTTGATCTTCATCTGCTCGGAACAGCCGCCTGCTGCAATTCGGCAAAACTTGGAGAAGAGATCCGCCAGATGCTGCTCGATCCCGAGTTTGCGTTCCATATGTGTCTTCCCCTCCTTCCAAGCTCTGCGCTCGATCCTGCCCTGCTTCCCTGGCTTGCTTTATCGCTTTGCGGCTATATGAAACACTTCAAAAACACGGATGAGCTCCTCTATGCAGTGCTGGATATTCTCGAAACACTTTCCGACCCGGAAACTCTGGAAACCCCTATCGAAAGCTGGAAGGCAAATGCGTACATACACTTCTTCAATCATGTGGTCACCTTCTTTATGAGCACAGAAGAAACACGTTCGATGTATGAAGCTCTAGAATGTCTGCTCGCCATAGAGAGCTGGATTCAGAAGCGTGTTTATCTATACGGCTGGGAGACACTGGATGAAGTGAATTTGTTTATCCGCTGCGCGAGCTGCCGCAGTCAGATCCGCATGCGAAGCAGTGATGCAGAACTGCTCGAAAAATGGATCTTCTCTCCTTCGCCTCTGTCCGCGGCTTCAGCTTTTCCCGCGCTTGTCGAGCGCGAATGTCTGTATGCCATCGCCACTTCAATACTGATCAAAGAAAGCGCGAAAACAGCCATTGCGTTTGAGGGCGATCTGTATGAACAGTTCAATCGAGCGGTTTTTCGCCTGCTGGCAGCAGAATCGAAACTCCCCTTGCGCCTTGAACAGATCGACAGACTCTGCTCGCTTACGGCAATCGCCCCCTCGATTGTGCAAGATGACATGTCGCAAGCAGCGGATGAAGTTCTTCACCTCAATTTCAGCACTGCATCCATGCGAAGAAACATTGAAGACCTCCTCGATGAGAAGAAAGCCGCATGCCCCGATGCCGGTGGACTGAGCGCAATTCGCTTTGTGCTTAACCTTCTTTTTGCCTTTCAGGCGACTGCCTCCAGCGATGCACAGATCTCTCTGCGCGTGCTTGAAAACATCGCCAGTCCGTTTGTCGACAGGGAAAAAGGTTTCCCTGAACATATTCTTGCTTCCCGCGTCTCTTGCAGCCTTTTGAACGAATCGATCTTCAATGCAGCAAAGTTAAATTCGAATGCATCGTGCCAGAAAACGGATATCACCGACTTTCCTTCCCTGTCCAGCATGGCCAAACTGATCAGCGCCTTGCTTGAAAAGACAGAAAACGATTCGATCCCGGAATAAAGAAAAGCCACGCGCTGCTTGCCGGATTTCCCACATCCGCTAAAGAGCGCCGTGCTGCGCAAAAGCTCAATCTCCTTCACTCACGCGTCCCCCTTATTGCGCGGTCATCTGACTTTCTTTTTGTTCAATGTTTTTGAATACTAGATTCAGGAATGAGAACTAACTCTTATGCGGTTAATCCATAGTAAGAGTCAGCTCGTTTCTCTGCGATGCAGATCCTTAGCAGAACCGGAGTATTCAGGCATCTTCTGCCAACATACATTGAACTTTACCTCTTTTTCGAACACCCTTTCTCGCCTGCATCCTTCCTGTCCCCAGAAGGATGCTGATCGGATGTCTGACCGGTTTTGCCGGCGGCAGTTCTTCTGCCGCCGTTTTTTTTATATTTTACCAGCGGACGCGCCGGTTTTGCGCAGTAAAAATGAAAAAAAAAAAGCAGCGCACGAACGGTGCGCCGCCTGGGGGAATTCATCTCGATCTGTCGTCTGACGACTATGGAAATCTGTGCTCTTCTTCAGTTTGGTCACTTGCAGTATTTTGAATGCAGATCCTCTTTCCCGAATGCTGGAGGAGGAATTGATCGGGAAAGAGAGTGCAGGAATTATGCCTGAGCGTTTTTGACGAAATCGAGAACGCCCTGAATATCGCGGCTTCCGGCGGAAAGCTCCATGAGCTGTCCATTCTGAAAAAAGACAAGAGTCGGGATCGTGTCGATCTGATAGGCATCGGCCAAATCGTTTAACCGGTCCACATCGCACTGTACGGTTCGCACGCCTTTAGAGGCAAGCTGTGCTGCCGCCTGTTCGAGAACGGGATAGAACTTCTTGCAATGAGGACACCATGTCGCGAAGAACTCCACAAGGACATCGGGACTGTTTTTGATCGTTTCGTTGAATTCCTGTGTGCTTGTCATCTGATCAATCATTCGAAAACCTCCTGCTTACGCTCTAAAGTATGCCGTAAACAGACTGTGCTGCGCATTGCGTTTGCTCATGTTCTGTACATACCGAAAGGCAGTTCGCCAGCGCGAAAATCTCTTCCTCGTCCCCAAAAAAAACGGCGCTTTCTCTGTCGTAACAGAATCAGCACCGTTCAATTGATCTTCATTTTACTGTGTTTCTTCACGAGCAAATATATATGCAGATATTGATGGCGCATCGATATCTACTTCAAAAGCTTTCGCACAACTTTCGCCATCCATGGCTTGCGGTCATTGTAGCGAATGGGCAAATCCAGCAGTTTGATGTCGGGAGATGTCGCCACGGTTTTGATATGCGTGAAAGTCTCGTATCCCCACTTGCCATGATACTGTCCCATACCGCTTTCCTTCATGCCTCCAAAGGGAACCGAATCGCTGGCGAGCTGGATGATCGTATCGTTGATGCATCCGCCTCCAAACGGCTGCACTTTCTTCATGTACTCCTTGTGAAGCTTGTTTCTCGAGAACAGATAGAACGCAAGCGGTGTAGGGAGATCGGCAAGTTCGCGCATCATACCGCGAAAATCACGGTAGGTGAGCACAGGCAGAATCGGTCCGAAAATTTCTTCCTGCATAACAGGATCTTCGCGCGTGATTCCCGCAAGCACAGTCGGTTCGATCTGCAGCGTCGGTTCGCTCGCTTTGCCGCCGTACACAACCTGCTCCTGATTGACGTATCCGGTCAGTCTGTCGTAATGCGCGCGGGAAATGATTTTACCGATCTGAGCCGGATCGGGATACTGCTTGCGCAGTTCGTGTCCAAGCGCAATCATAAACGTCTCAAAAACGGATTCATGCACAAGAACATAATCGGGCGCTACGCATGTCTGACCGGCATTGAGAAATTTACCGAATACAATACGGCGCGCCGCCAGGGCAAGATTGGCTGTTTCATCCACAACCGCAGGCGATTTTCCACCCAGTTCGAGCGTCAGAGGCGTGAGATTTTTCGATGCCGCTTCCATGACAATTTTTCCCAGTTTCTTTCCGCCGGTGAAGAAAATGTAGTCAAAATTCTCTTCGAGAAGAGCCTGAATTTCTTCGTGTCCCTCGGTATAGACTTCGACCGTCTCGGGATCGAAGACATTATGGACCAGACGCGCCATGATTGCCGAAGTCGCCTTTGCTGCGTGTCCGGTCTTGAGAATGACGGTATTTCCCGCGGCAATAGCTTCTGCAAGAGGCGCCATGGCCAGATAGAAAGGATAGTTCCATGGCGCCATGATCAATACGACACCATACGGAATCCGGATCGTCTGATATTTTGTTGGAATCTGATGCAAAGGTGTTCCATGCCATTTAACGCGCGCGCGTTTTGGCAGCTGCCTGATCTGCTCATCAATATCGGCGAGTACCATACCGATCTCGCTCATGTAGCTTTCATCCGCAGATTTGCCCAGGTCCTCTTTGAGCGCAGCCTCAATTTCGCTCTGGTGAAGAATGATTTCGTTTTTAAGCATTCGAAGCTGCTGTATGCGCAAAGAAATGTCTCGTGTTGCTCCGCGTTTGAAATTTTCTCTTTGACGCTCGATGGTTTCGTGAATGTGTTCCATATATCTGCTCCTTTCCATGCCGTAATGGACAGCTGTTCTGGCAAACAGCAAACTCGGCCCCTGCCCGTTTTTCTGTCTGCATTTTCGGCTTTTTTATACAGTGAACTGAATTGCGCGATATCTGTTGATTGTATTGTATCCATCGCATGCGCTTTGCGTTGCACGTATTCCCGAAAAAAAGGATGATTTCAGAAATTCGAATCATCCAAAGAAGATTTATTTTGTTAAAGCTTCAAATGCCCGATCGAGCATTGCGCCAAGCACTGCTTCGTCACGATACCCTGATGCGCGAAAGAGAATCTTTCCTTTGTGAACACAAAGAAGCAAGGGCAGAGACTGCACCTGATACGCCTCTGCAAGTTCTTCATTCATGTCGGCATCGACGGATACCGTGATCATGCTCTTTCTGTACTGCTCGCTGATCGACTCGATCACCGGCGCAAGCATGCGGCACGCTCCGCACCACTCAGCAAAGAAATCAATCAGGACAGTCTCGTTTTCTTCCAGCAATGTTTCCAGTTGTTCTTTTGAATGAATTTTCTGCACGCTCATATAGACCACTTCAATCTCTGTTTAACTGCACTCTCTTATCGGTTTCCTGTATTGTGCGCTTTTCTGATGCCGTCTGTCTCTTCTACGCTCAGCCATGCGCTTGACCGCCCTTTTTCACTCTGTCATATGCCGCATCAGTCCAGAAAATAACGAAGAAATAAAAAGGACTGCCAGCATCGTATAGCGATAGCTGACAGTCCCTGAATGAATCTATGTTCTATCTGCACAATTACTGCGCTCTGGATGGATTATTTGGCGCCGCGGCGTTTTTGGAAACCGGCTTTGGCGCCTGCGCTTCCTTTTTTGCCGCAGTGGACACTTCTGTATCGTAGATCAGAAGCATCTCGTCGATCATGCGGCGAAGCTTTTCATCCGCTACCACAAAATCATCCAGTTTCTTCTCTTCCGGTGCATTTTCGCTGACAGCATCGCGAAGCTGTTTGACTTCGCTGCGGACATTTTCCACAACCTGATTCTGATTGGGGAGCACTTCAGCAGGGTCGTTTGCATGAGCAGAAGCGGTGTAGATCTGTGCCTGCTCTTCTTTTTCTTTCTGACGCTTCGCTTCTTCATCACGCTTTTTCTGCGTTTCCGCAAGATTGAGACGGGCGATTTTATACATCGAAGCCATCAGCGGCACACCGAGAATCATGCCGGCTACACCAAAGAGCGTACCGCCGACAACGATGGTGATCATGACGAAGATACCGGGCAGACCGACTTTGTTTCCAATGACGCGCGGGAAGAACACATTGGATTCAATCTGCTGGATGATGACAAGGAACACCAGGAAGATCAGACACTTGGTCGGCGAGATGGTGAAGATGATAAACGCGCCGATACCGCCGCCGATAAACGCGCCGATCATCGGGATCATATTGATGACACCGACAAGAATGCCGATCATTGTCGCGTAGGGCAGCTGCAGAATGAGCATGCCGACAATGCACATCGTCGACAGAATCGCGGCTTCTATGATTTCACCGATAATAAACGATTTGAACGACTGGTTGATGATGCGCAGATCGCGTGTCAGATGCGTGCGTCTTTTCTTCGATACATACAGATCGAGGAACGTGTAGTACCAGCGCACGAAACGCTCCTTCTCGGCAAGGACATAGGACGAGAAGACAATGACAACAAACAGATTGACGAAGAATCCGGCAAAAGAGGAAACAAATGTCATCGTGCTGTTCATCACATTGCTTGAACCCGAGCCCTTGGCAATGAAGCTCATAATCGCCGCGAACGTCTGGTCCCAATCGATGTTGCTCGCCTTGAAGCGGTCCGCCAGCGATGGATAGTTGTGCAGCAGTTTCTGGATCATGCTGTCGATTTCCGCGAAATACTGCGGCGCTTCATTCGTCAGCATGCGCAGAGCGCTGACAAGGTTAGGAATAATGATGGAAAGGATGAGCACGATCAGCAGAATCATGACCAGAAATGAGGTCAGGATCGCCAGCGAGCGCGCCCGTTTTACAAAAAACGGCTTGCCGGTGGATTTCAGCTTTCTTTCAACCGGCTCCATGATCAGATTGAGAACAAAGGCCAGTGCAGCCCCGCCCAGTAAAGAGGTAATGGATGCCATCAGCACCCCGATTCCGGAAAGAACCGAGGAGAAATTGGTGATAAACAGGATCGCCAGAACGACGATGATGCCCATCATCCACAGCGTCCGGTATTTTCGAAATATTTTCATAATCAGCCTCGCATTGATATCTTTCGTTACCTGTCATGATATCTTTTTTCTGCTTCGATCCGTGTCTTTTTTTACACTAAATCGTCCGAAATGTGTATGCGCTTTCGAATCGTCTGATTTTCGCGCCGTTCATTTTGAAACAGACTCCACGCAGACATATCGCTGCAGCATCATGACATATAATTCTTCAGAAAATACAGTCCGGCAATCAGGCAGATCGCTCCGCCTGCCAGATACCACAGATTTCCCCAGAACAGAGAAACCATCGAGAAGGCGCATGCGCCAAATAGAAACAGAAAACTCAGCCATCCAGCCGTTTTGTGATTCATTGGTTTCATGTCAGATTCTCCCCTTCGTTTTTCAACATCATACCATTGCAATTTTCAAATCAGGCTCGTGTTGCCGTAATGAAAGAATCCTGAAAGCACGGACATACCGTCACTTCTCTGATCGTTTTGACCATGCATCCGCCTACGGTCGCTTATTTCTATTCAACGCGATGGATTTCATGTATTTTTATTGTAATTATTTTAAAAATTTCCGGCAAAATCTGATCGGAAAGGAGGGACAAGAAAGGCGCCATAGAAAAAGAAAAACTAATCCCCCAAAAAAATCGCGGCTTCAGCGCGCTCCAGTACGAAACCAAAGAGCAGAGCATCGAAAGCCCGATTATCGTCTTCCAGACGCATTCTGATCGTCCTGATTCTGTTCTCCATCAGCTGCTCCATCTTTGCGCTGCTCATGCCAGCCAGAACCGTGCACTCGCGCGAAGAAATTCTGACGCTTGTCGAGCATTATGCCGCCAAAGAAGGAATTTCCGATCATATTTCCAAACTGAAAGCCATCGTGACCGTCGAGTCCAACTGGGAAGCTGAGGATGTCTTCCAGTCGAGCGAATCGCTCGGCCTGCCGCCCAACTCGCTTTCCACACGCGATTCCATCAAGCAGGGCGTTCACTACTACCGCACGCTTCTTGATAAAGCGCAAAGTCTCGGTGTCGATCAGGATGCCGTCTTTCAGGCATACAACTTCGGAAGCGGATATCTCGACTACGTGGCAGAGAATGGCAAAAAACACACCTCCGCTCTTGCCGAAGCCTTCTCTTCAGAGCACGCCAAAGGGGTTATCGTCGCCTATCCCAATCCGATCGCCATTGAGCGCAATGGCGGATGGCGATACCAGTACGGCAATATGTTCTATGTCGACCTCATCCACCAGCACCTCGAACCTGCTTCCTCCAACAATCCATAAACATTCAGCCGGATAGCGCCAACTTTCTGTTTAGCGCCATCCGGCTGTTCTGCTTCTTCATGTGTACAAATACTTCTCTGCCTGCTTCTGCGCATCTCGAAAAATGTTCAACACGCTTTGCGCCGCATCCTCAATCGAGCCGGGCTGTTCAAAGTCAATGCATGGACTGGATATCCGCTCCTGAAGAGTTCTGTTTTCCTGGCGCAGAGCAGCAATCTTCTTCTGCTGCCAGGAAGCGATCGCAATCAGATCGTTTTTCTTCAGTTT
Organism: uncultured Allobaculum sp.; assembly: GCA_948467695.1. Classification (GTDB taxonomy): domain Bacteria; phylum Bacillota_I; class Bacilli_A; order Erysipelotrichales; family Erysipelotrichaceae; genus Allobaculum. The sequence continues at coordinate 27,393 of CAOKFJ010000001.1, forward strand.
ATGTATCTGCTTGGGCGTCATTCATGTTCCGCTTTCTTGCGATAAGCAATCCCTGCCAGAGCGGATGCCCCCAGTGCGGCGATCAGAAACAGACCGCCAAGAAGCGCGGCATGTTCAATTACCGCGGTATTCACATCGCTCTTGCCTTTGGGTTTGGAAGAAGATGATTTCGAACTGGATTTCGATTTCGACCGGGAACTTGACTTCGAATTGGACTTGCTGCTCGAACGGCTAGAAGAAGCTGACGATTTTGAAAAAGATGAAGACGACGCGCTCGAAGAATAATCTTCTTCGAGTATCGTTTTCGGAAGCGCTCTGACGTCAAACGCATACTCGCCATTTTCGTCAAGACGGGGAATGGAAAGCAGAAAAGGGGCGATATCTCTAAATCCTCTGATGCTTGCTTTCTGCCGAATGAGATACAGTCCAGCGGGCAGATTCTGGCATGCTGCCTTTCCCTGTCGTATCAGGTGGACTGTCCCTTTTATTCGTTTTTCTCTTGCATAGCCGTCAAGTTCGCGCGCTGTTGTCTGATGCATCAGGTTTTCAAGAGGCATTTTTTCATCACGGAATGCTTCCGTATATACAAATCCGCTTTTTGACACTCCGGATGCATCCAGATCGGCAACACGGATCAGTTCAATCGAACCGGAGTCGAGTTTCCTGTGTCTGTATTCAAAAATCAGCGTAATGCTTCCTGTCCTTATC
>CAOKFJ010000002.1 GCA_948467695.1 uncultured Allobaculum sp.
CCAGGCATCGCCATCTTCATGCTGTTTCATTCCTCTTTTCAAAATCATCAACTGATTTCGCGTCAGTCTCTTTTTTAGCACGTAGTCCATCATGCCGGCTGTATCCGCAAGATGCATCCACAGCGGCAAATACAAAAATTCCTTGTCTGTTTTTCCGATTGCTCCGCAGCACGCCTTTTGAAGTCTCTGCATTTTCCCCTGTATTCCCGGCTGCTTCAGAAAGTTCCACTCACTATTGCTTTTCATATATCCCACTCCTGTCTTCTTTCTCTCACCCACGATAATTCGACGAAACAGATATCATCATTTTACTTGTCAATTTACCGGTTATACATAACTTTCGTGTTCTATAGCATTCTTCTCTGCTTTTTGTGGTGTTCAAACCATAATCAAGATGCCATCGTGCTCTTCAATAGTCGTAACATGCAGAAGCAGGTAGTCTTGGGTATAAATTTCTCTATATCATCATAAAAATTATCCAATCTAGACACTCTCCTCCTTTGCATGCACAAAAGCACCGCACCATCCTTATATGGATAGCCGCGGTGCTTGCAAACATCAAACACTTTCAAATTCTGTCATTGCACTCTGTGCACATCTCACAATCGTTTTTACGTAGAACTTTTTTTCAAACTTATAACAACATTCTTAGGAAGTCTGTATCGAGACAAAACTTCCTTTTGTTGGATCTTTTCTTACAAGAATCTGATTATCAATCTGATTCATCAGCGATTCCACGTGCGATATGATGCCGACCATTCGCGTAGAAGCCAGCTGGCTGAGCGCTCCTACGGCTTTGCCCAGACATTCTTCATCAAGCGATCCGAATCCCTCATCCACAAACAGCGTCTGCAGACGAACTCCGCCCGCGCTGCACTGAATTTCTTCGGAAAGGCCCAGAGCCAGACAGAGCGATGCAAGAAACTGCTCGCCGCCAGAGAGACTTCGAACGGGTCGAACGGAATCGTTATAGTGATCAACAACATCAAGACCAAGACCGCTTTTCTTCGCTCCACCCTCGTCCAGACAGCGTTTGAGCTCATACTGACCGCCCGTCATCACAAAAAGTCGTGTATTGGCTCGTTTAATGATCCGTTCGAAATATTCGGTCTGAACGTACGTTTCGAGGTTGATGCGAATCTGCCCTTTGAGCGATCCGCCGATGGTATCCGCAAGATTTCGCAGCATTGACGCTTTGCGGTGAACTTCCGGAAGTTTAACCTCGAGTCTCCGGCATACATCCACCTGATGGCGATTTGCTTCCAGCTGTCCTTTCAGATCATAGATCGTCATACGCAGACTGTTTTGCGATGATTTTGCCCGATCAAGATCAAGCCTTACTTTCTGTCGCAGTGTAAACGCGCTTTGCGGTGGTGTATCAAAGCTGGAAAGCACGCCTTTGACCTGATCCAGACTGCTTCGAAGATTTCTCTGCTTCATTTGCAGTTCCTTGGCTTCAAGATCATAACCTTCTCTTTCGGAACGCAGAGTTTCCAGGACCGTTTTCTCGTATTGCACAATAAAATTGCTCATCTCAGGTTCCATAGAATCCACCGATTCGCTGATAGCCGCAATGGTCGCCTGATACTGTGCCTGTTTTCGGTTGCATTCCTCATGTTTTTTACGCAGATCCGCTTCTTCTTTGGAAAATCTCTGCTGGCGTACGAGCAGACTGGTTTTCTGTTTTACTGTCTTTTTGAGTTCGATCAGTTTTTCCTGAACCTGCTCATATGTCAGATTTTCTGGAAGCTTGGACTGTATATCCTTCATCGCTTTTTCTTTCGCCTCGCAAGTCGCCAGCAGCGAAGCGCACTTCTGCGAAATTTTTGAAGCTTCTTTCTGATCCGCTTTCATGGTTTTCTCAAGCTTTTCAAGCTCTTTTTCCGTCGGTATCTCGTCCGTAAGGGCGGCAGGAGATGGATGGTTAAGCGAGCCGCATACCGGACAAGGTTTTCCCTCTTTCAAAGTCGATGCAAGAATTCCAGCCTGTCCTGCCAGGAAACGAGCGTTTGCGGCATTGTACGCATACGCACTGCCCGCGGCTTTTTCAAGTACTTCACGACATTGATTCTGTGCAATCTGAACCTGAAAACGCGCTGCAGTAAACTCCCCTTTTTTCGCATGATAATCGTTAAAAATCTCAACAAGCCGGTTTGTTTCCTGAAGGCTGAGCTGAACATCTTCCTGAAGAGCTAATTCACGCTCAATCTCTTCGAGATATCCGGTGACAGTTTTTAAACGCTGCTCTGTGTCCCGCACATCCCAGCCAGCTCTTTTTTCCTCAACCATGAGAGCTTCGCGTTTTTCCCGCGCTTCTTCATATCCTTTGAAGCGATGAATCTTTGCATCAATCGCCCTTTCCTGTTCGAGTTTTTCTTCGCGAAGCCGTTCCACGCTTTCCAGATATTTCTCCTGCGCCTCGAGCTTATTCCACTCGGGTTCAAGCTGATTGCGCAGTTTGCAGGCATCTGTCCACTTCTGATACTGGATTTCCATCTCGCCCAGTTCGCCATCGCGTCGGGAAAGTTGTGCGATCTCCCGATTGAGTTCGTCTTCTTTTTTCAGATACTCGCTCAATTGTTTTTCCTGTTCTTCTACCCATTCATTGAGCAGAGAGATGTCTTCCCGCGCTTCATCGCTGACATTTTTAAGAGCTGCCTGTGCATTTTCGAGCTGCCTTTTCAGATCGTCGTACTCGGCACCCGCATTCTTTGCCATCTGCTGGATCTTGTCCTGCAGTTTTTCGTAATCGCCGGTATCGAAGATCTCGCGAAAGATTTCCGACCTTTTCTGCGTATCCGCCAGAAGAACTTTCAGAAAGTCTCCCTGCGCAATAATCGCTACCTGTTTGAACTGTTTCATATCCAGTCCGATCACACGATGAACTTCTTCATTGATCTCTGTCACTCTGGTCAGCACCCGCCCGTCAGGAAGAACCATCTCGGATTTCGACGGGCGTTTTGTCATGCCTTTTCCGACCGCTTTGGGACGGACATATTCAGGGGAACGTTCGATCGTATAAATTTCATCGTTGATTTCAAATTCAAGGCGCACGAAAGTTTCCATGCGCGCATCAGCGTATTTGGAGCGAAGCATTGTCGGTTTGCGCACATCTCCGGACAGTTCGCCATACAGCGCATAGACGATTCCGTCAAAAATCGTCGTCTTGCCCGCGCCGGTATCGCCGCTGATCAGAAAGAGGCCTTTGTTGTCGAAAACGCGAAAGTCGATCTCTTCTACTTTGGCATATGGTCCGAATGCCTGCATGGTCAGTTTAATCGGTTTCATGAATAGCCTCCCAGGCGTCAATAACGACCTTCATCTGTTCTTGGGTCGCGGCAGTGCCATTTTGCATCTCGAAGAATTCCGCGAAGATTTCCATCGGCGTCTTCTGCTCGGTCGTCAGATCATCCATATCTTCCATAGTGACCTGCGGTCTTGTTCGCGAGTACTCGATTTTGAGCAGACGCGGATAGATGCTCGCCAGTTTTTCGTATACCTGAAAAACTTCCTGTTCGTCATCCAGAATGACGTAGTAGTAGTTTTCAAGATCCAGATCTTTCCAGAAGGAGCGGCTGACAATTTCATCAAAGGTGCCTCGAATGCGGACAAAATCATGAATCGGATGGAGCGGCAGTTCGATGATGGAAACAGAATGATCGGGATTTGTCTCGATCATCGTCAGTGTCTTGGTCACATCAAGTTCCGAAGCAGAAAACTTCAGAAGGGTGCCGGGATAGCGGTTCTGCTCTCTGCCGCAGCTTTGGGGGTTATGCAGATGTCCTAATGCCGCGTAGTCGAAACGGTCAAGATAAGTTGTCGCAATCTGATCAAGGGTGCCGATGGCGTGTGTTTCGCTTTCGCATGTCTGGCTTCCGGCGAAAAACTGATGACTCATCAGAATGTTGCACGCCTCTTCGTCGAAATGAACCCGCTTCATCGCTTCTTCCATTGCCGCGTTCCAGCTGTCGCAGGGCACGTCGCATACCGTACGAACGATAATCGGTTTGATGAACGGAAGCATATGAATGCGCACCCTCTGACCGTCTTTCTCCATATCGGCGTATTCCACATCGCCCTCAAAGATCGAGGCAATGTGGATTCTCGATTCTTTGAGCAGTTCGCTGCCGAAGTTCAGTCGTCCTGCGGAGTCATGATTTCCGCTGATGATAAACACATCGAGCGCGCGTTTGTGCAGTTCGTTCAAAAACCAGTTGAGCAGCGCTACGGCGCCGATCGGGGGCATGGCGACATCGTAGACATCGCCGCATATCAGCACACCGTCTACATGGTATGTATCCGCTGCTTCGAGTACCTGGCGAAGGATATCCCGCTGTTCCCCATCCAGGTCGTAGCCGAAGACTTTCTTTCCCAGATGCAGGTCCGCAAGGTGCAGGAATTTCATAAAGCCACCTCCATAATTCTTATCAGTATCTAATCTGTGCTTTTTGTCGTCTGTATTGTTGGGGGACTGTGTGCCTTTTTTGTGGAAAGCCGCCTCTTCTTTTTTATATCTGTTTTTAAGTATATATTTTTAAGCCACTTATAAAATTCGACAAACAGTTGGAAGCAATCCATAGACGATATACATTTATCGCATCACGATTGCTCATACTGACAGAGTAGACGACAGATTAACGATTGTGCAACCTTTTTTTGAAAAAAGCGACGGACCGTTTTACCGATCCGCCGCCTGTGCGTTTTGACATTGATTTTTGTGATTTATCGCTTGCGTATTTTCACCAAAAATTCACTTTAATCCGCAAGATTACCAGTTGACTACTTCTTCTTCCGCGCTTGCGGCTTTTGCATCCGCTTCAAGTTCTTCACGGCGCTTCTCTTCTTTCCATGCATAAAGAGGTACCATGATGCCCTGATCAGCGGGGTCGCCTTCAAGTTCGATCGGATTCTGGAAATCCTTGAGATCTTCGCTGCGTGTCAGTTTTTCGCCGTGCGCAGAGAAAGCGAAACGGGGCTTCTTGCCGTTTTCAAGGAACATCGTTTTTCCAAAGCCGTAGATGCCGTTATGGTCTTTTCCGGTATGGAAGCTGAATTCCTGCAGAATGGCTTTGCAGAACTCCTTCACGCTCCACTCGTCGATGTTCGATTTGAACATGAAAAACGGAATGCGGTCGTTGGTGATGTACAGCGGCTGGCTGATGACAAACTTGTTGACGATCGCCTGCGGGATTTCGTGGAACATCATATCTTCGTAGTACGCTTTGTACTTCGGATCTTCGTTGGCGAGTTCCTCGTCCATCTGAATATAGAAGTGCAGAGTCGGATTGACGGATCCGGGACGAGAGAGGGATCCCTTCGCGTTGGTGGTATAAAGGACCGGCACCGGTTTCTTTTCTTTTTTCATTGTTTCTCCCTTCGCCAGGCATAGTACTCGTCATCCTTTTTCTCGTCGATTCCCGTCGAGTCTTCCAGAATGAGCGCGTCCTGTCCGCCGTACAGATCGAGAAAATCTTCCGGCTTCAGGCGCAGCGTATAGCCCGGAGCGCTGACCTGAATCATGCCGTTTTTCTTTCGTGCGAGTACGGGTGACTGTATAAGGCGCAGGGTGAAACCTTCATCGAGCCGTTTAAGCATCTGTGCGCCATACTGTATGTCCTGATTCATACCTTTCATTCTAGCAAAACCGCAAAAAGGCTCAATGTCTGAGCCGTACAGCTGACGCAAATACCTGTCTCTCTCTTCCCCATAGATGCAAAAAATCCGGCAGGCGCCGGATTTTTGTGCAATAGAGTGTCTGTTTACGACTTATTCAGGGTGAGCAAGGTTCTGGTTGAAGTCAACAACAGCTTCGAACCAAGCCTGGGGGTGTTTGCATACGGGGCAAACTTTCGGTGCAGCTTTTGCTTTTGTTACATAGCCGCAGTTGAGGCAGATCCAGTTTACTTCTTCAGGTTTTTCGAAGCACAGATCGTTTTTGATGAGGTTCATCATGTCTGCATATCTGTCTCTGTGATGGCTTTCGATTTCGCCGATCAGTTCCATTTTCTTGGCGATTTCAGGGAAGCCTTCTTCTCTGGCTGTTTTAGCGAAGTCAGCATACATTGTTGTTGTTTCGTAGTCTTCGCCGTCCCATGCCATCTGCAGGCATGTCAGTGTATCAGGCACGCCGCCGTCGTTCAGATATTTGAACCATACTTTGGCATGAGCATTTTCGTTTCCAGCTGTTTCAGTGAAGATGTTGCTGATGTGGTTGTAGCCTTCTTTTTTCGCCTGGTTAGCGAACCATTTGTATTTTGTGTAAGCCTGGGACTCGCCGGCAAGAGCCGTTTCGAGGTTTTTCCAGGTTTGAGAATCTCTAAGTTCCATGGGTATGTACCTCCGTTTTCATCAGTATAGCACAGTCATTCTCATGACTATGCGCAGTTGAACTCGTGATTTTTCGCACAAAAATCGAATCGCAAATCGAGATTGTTTTTATTACGAAATAATTTGATAATTCATATTTTCAGATAACGTCTCGACAAAAAATATTTTATTTTCTGCGGGCATGCCTACTGATCGGTATCCGCCCAGTTGGGTACGCTCGAGCCGCGGCGCACGAGAATGCCTTTCTGGAATTCCGCGCCGTTGATGAACTTGATGATATGCTCGATTTCCTTGTCGGTGCAGCTGATCAGCACTTTGGCAAGAACTTCGCGGGCAAGAATGTCCGCCTGAACAATTACCGCATCCACCGTAAGAGTTTTCTTCGAGCCGCGAAAAGCGTAAAGGGGAACACCGGTAGAGCTGATCGCATCCGTGATCTTCAGAAAATCCGCCGGATACACAAGTCTCGGGTAGTCAACGCTCGGCGATCCCGCCGGACGGACCATCTCCATATTTCCGGATAAAACCAGCGTATCGAGTTTCTGCCAGAAAAACACATTGTTTTCAAGCTCAGCCTGATTCTTTTGTGTCATCGTAACGACCTGCCTTTCATTCTTTCTATATTTATTACGCGTTTGAATTGATTGCGCATGATTCAGTCTTCCTTTGTATAAAGGGGCATGAGAACAGTCGTCTTCCAGTCGTCTTTTGGAAGATAACGGGGGCTGCCCTTTGCCGCTGATGTATCCCATCATACATGGAAAGCGCGCAAGTTTGAAAATTGTTCCAGCTTCGGCTGTGCATTTTCATCAAATTCTTTCGTTTTCTTACATATTTATATCACAACCTGTACAAAACTTTCCGCCAGTTGTTTAAAGAATGAAAAAAAGCACCAGCCTGAAGCAGACTATTCATCTGATTTTTGCGCACTGTCGAACAGACTGAAAAACGGGCCATCAGCCCTCGATGGTCCGTTTTGTTCATGTTTCTTATTCCATATAACACATTTTGTCTTTTAAATGTGGATAATCGAGGCTTTTTCACCTTTTTCCATCCACATTTTCATCAACTTTCGCATTTTTTGCAAAAAGATCGCAAAGACAAATCAGATTTTCAGTGATTGATGAAAACTTCGCGCCGAAATGCCGAATACCGTTCTGTGCTTATCGCTCGGCTATTGCGCTTTTTCGATAACATCCCACACAGGAACATTCTGCGCGAGAGTCCAGTCGATGGTGCTGTTGAGATTCCATGTTGAGACAGTGTGTTTCGTCTCGTCATAGCCGAAGGCGCCATCCACCGGTTTTCCTTCTTCAAACGAGTAAATCGCAGGTGTGTATAGGAAGAAGGGGAAGATTTCGAGCAGACGATTGCCTTCTTCGGTATCGCTGACAAGTGTCATGTCGCCTTCATTTTCACGATACAGTTCGAAATCGGTCGTATCGAGATGGTAGACGACAATGCCGTTATGCTCGCCTTTGGTTTCTTCTATATATTCGTTCATCGCCTGACAGAAGTTGCATCCTTCGCGCTCTACCAGAAGAATGAAGGTCTCTTTCTCTTCCATCATGTCATCGATCTGGTCCATCGTGACATCGACAATTTTATATGGTGCGGCTTTGGCCGGCGCTGCGCAGCCGCACATGAGGCTCGCGCACACGACAATTGCTGTTTTTGTGGTTGTCTTCATCGCTTGACTATCCTTTCTGCAACATTGATCAGGCGCATGATATTCTCCGCTTCCTGTTCAAGTTTTTCCGGTCCGTGGCTGAGGGCATAGACAAAGGACATTGCGCGATCGGCAGTCGAAAACATCGCGTCAACACCGCAGCCGTACAGTTTGCGGCATCCCGAGCCTAGCGCACCGCTGATGACCACAACCGGTACGCCGTGCTGTTTAGCCAGTTCGCCGATGCGAGCCACGGCTTTTCCATTTGCGGACTGATCGTCCGTCTGTCCCTCACCGGTAATAATCAGATCCGCGCTGTCCAGCTCTTTCATCATCGTTTCGCTGCTCGCGAGCAGTTCAATGCCGGAAATCATTTTAGCGCCGAACACTTCGCCAAGCATGCCGCCAAGCCCTCCGGCTGCACCTGCGCCTCTATGAGCGTTGAGATCCACGTGGAAAGTCTGGTCGATTTTCGAACAGAACCAGCGCATGGATTTTTCCACCGCCGCAATCTGCGCCGGCTTCAGACCTTTCTGTTTGCCGAATACGCTGGTGGCGCCATCCGGTCCGAGAAACGGATTGGAGACATCGCACGCAGCGATCAGTTCCAGATTGCCGGGAAAACGGAATTCGCGTTTGTCGATGAACGCAATATGCGCGAGATTCTGCGCGCACGGTTTGATCTGATGACGGCTGCGGTCGAAGAATTTCGCGCCGAACGCGGCAAGAAATCCCATACCGCCATCGTTTGTACCGGTGCCCCCAAGTCCGATAATCAGGCGGCTGACCGGGAGGGTCTGTATCAGGTTTTTGCAGAGCAGACCAAGTCCAAAGCTCGAGGCATCCATCGGATGGCGTTCAGGTCTGGCATAGAGCGTCAGTCCGAGAACGCTCGCCGCTTCCACGCAGACAGTGCGCGTCTGCGCATGATAGGCGTAGCGGGCATAGACCGGCTTGCCGTAGAGATCCTGCGTGACCGCAGTATGAAGGCGGGCGCTTGCGGCGTCGGCGTACGCCTCGACAAACCCTTCTCCTCCATCGCTGATACAGAAACAGCTGGTTTTCACGCCGGGATCCGCCCGATGCAGTCCGATTTTAATGTGTTCATTGGCCTCGCGGCTGCTCATGCAGCCTTTGTAGGAATCCGAAGCAATAAAGATTTTCATGCCTCTATTGTAACAGCGCTTTTCTATCCCTTTGAGATTTGTCGCGGTTTCGCCAAACCATTTTGGAATTATTCTGTATCCCGTTATAATTGGAAAAGCCAAACGACGGGATTTTTCATCCTCGAATCTTTAGAATATCCCGTACCTTTCGGCTCGAAGCCCGAAACATTATCGCGCGCCTCTATTTATGATGCGCTCCTTGCAAGTCTTGCGGGTTTTCGTTTTGCGGAGCTGCGCCATGACGCAGACCGCCAGGGTATATTATGGAAAACAAACACATTCTTCTGGGTATCACCGGCTCGATTGCCGCGTACAAAGCCTGCAGCATCGTCAGTACGCTGACAAAAAAGGGCTATGCGGTGGATATCATTCTCACACGCCACGCGAGCGCCTTCATCGGTTCGCTTTCCCTTGCCGCAATCAGCCACCGCGATGTATTCGTCGATGAATTCGACGGCACGCACGAATCGCTGATTCCCCATATCGAACTGGCACGCCGCGCAGACCTTTGCGTCATCGCACCCGCGGATGCCAATATTCTTGCCAAAGCCGCGCACGGCATCGCCGACGATCTTCTCAGTTCCTGTCTGCTTGCCTGCACCTGTCCGATGCTTGCCGCACCGGCAATGAACGTGCACATGTTTGAAAACGCGGCAACGCAGGCCAACATCTCGACACTCAAGTCGCGCGGCTGGTCGTTTGTCGATCCGGAAAGCGGCATGCTCGCGTGCGCGGAAGTGGGCAAAGGACGCCTTGCCGATCCTGAAGTCATCGTAGCGGCGATTGAAGCGCGTCTTGAAGAAGAAGAAAAGAAAAAAACGCAGGATCTCCCACTTTCCGGCAAGCGGGTTCTTGTCTCCGCCGGTCCGACGCAGGAAGCGCTCGACCCAGTTCGCTTTCTGTCCAACCATTCCTCGGGCAAGCAGGGCTTTGCGATCGCCAAAGCCGCCAGAGCGCTTGGCGCCGATGTAACGCTTGCTGCCGGTCCAGTCTCGCTTGAAACCCCGGAGGGCGTCGAGCGCATCAATTATGTCAGCGCGCGCGATCTGGAAGCGGTCATGAAAGAAAACGCGCCCAAAGCCGATTTCGTTATTATGGCAGCCGCTGTAGCAGACTATCGCTTTGCCGAACAGTTCGATCAGAAAATGAAAAAATCCGGTGATTCCATGACCTTCACGCTCGTGCGCAATCCGGACATTCTTGAAGGTCTTGGCAAAGTCAAAAGAGACGATCAGGTTCTCTGCGGCTTTGCAATGGAAACCGAAAACCTCGAACAGAACGCACGCAAAAAGATGCTCTCGAAAAACTGCGATCTGCTTGTCGCAAACAACCTGCGCACCGAAGGCGCCGGTTTTCAGGGCGATACAAATATCGTGACGCTTATGACGCCCGAAACGAACACGCATCTCGGACTGCAGTCCAAAGAAGAACTCGGAAAAACAATTCTTCTGACCATGCTCGAGATTCAGAAAGGAAAAACCTCCCATGCTTCTGTGCATTGATGTCGGCAACACCAACATTACAATCGGTGTCTTTGACGGCGACGATCTGATCTGCAACTACCGCATGAACACCAAAGTCCGCCGCACCAGTGATGAATACGGATACGTTCTTCACAATTTTCTGACCAACGCCAAAATCGATACAGACCAGATTGAAGGCGTCATCGTCTCTTCCGTTGTGCCCAAGATTATGCATTCCTTTCGCAACGGCATCGTCAAATTCATCGGCGTTGAACCGCTTGTCATGGGCCCCGGCGTCAAAACCGGTGTCAGCGTGCAGCTTGAAAACCCGCGCTCGGTCGGCGCGGACCGCATCGCCGATGTTGTCGGCGCGATCAAAGAATACGGTTATCCTCTGCTGATCGTCGATTTCGGAACCGCCACCACCTACGACTACGTAGATGAAAACGGCGTCTTCAAAGCCGGCGCGATCGGTGTCGGCATCGAAAGCGGCGCGAATGCCCTGTGGGGACAGACTGCTCAGCTTCCGGAAGTTGAAATCCGCAAGCCGCGCTCCGTCATGGGTAAAAACACCCAGACCGCCATGCAGGCAGGCATTTTCTACCAGTTTCTTGGCGGATTTGAAAAGACAGTCGAAGCGTTCCGCAGCGAATGCGGCGATTTCAAAGTCATCGCCACCGGCGGTCTTGGCCGCGTCATCTGCCAGCATACCGATGACATCGACGTTTACGATCCCAACCTCATTTTCAAAGGTCTCAAAACCGTCTACGAACGCACCCGCGAATACGAAGCGTCCCGCAAAAACCGCGGCGACAGCGAACATCGCGAAGATGAACGCGAAGCCTGCAGCGCTCTGAACGTATAAAGACCGCAGACTGCATAAGCTGCCCTTTGCGTTTGCGAGATTTTTGCAGATTTTTACCTCCCGGCTCTTTTCAAAGCGCCGGGTTTTTATCTTCCTTTTTTCTTCCCTTGCTCTTATCCGCCTGACACTTCATACCCGATAAAATTTCACATAATTCATCTCGTCATCCACTTGCATACGCATTGGAGACTGCGTATAATGCAATATTTGGGTGGACACCGTAAGAAACCTGTTTTCATTTATGAAACCGAACATTTTCTTTCATTGCCGCCCGTTCCTGACTCAAAGCGCAGCGAATGCGCCCGTTGTCCAGCGCTATCGCTTATTTTCATATTCTTCAACTCCGCGTGTTTTTCAGACATTTTTTGAAGAAAATGAAAAAGGCGAGTGACTGCACAATGGCGAGATCAGGATTTTTTGTGCGTCCGGAAATCGCAGGACGGGCCCCTTGCGATTTTCGCTTCTCGTATGACCGGTTCAGTTTGCGTTGTGCATTGAACCGCGCCGTCCGATGCGCACTCTTTTTGTGTGTTTTCCCTTATCAGCTTCAAAAAAATCGATACCGGTCAGCGCAATCGCTGATCATGCACCAGCCGCTGACACGCGGCAGAAACGGAGAGTAAAAACTATGGATACACGTCATTATGATGTTCTGATTATCGGCGCAGGCCCGGGCGGAATCTTTGCCGCCTATGAACTGACCCGTCTGGACGCTTCCCTTAAAGTCGCTGTTCTCGAATGCGGCGGACGCCTCGATCAGCGCAAATGCCCGATCAACGGCACAACGGTAAAATCCTGCCTCAACTGCAAATCCTGCTCGATCATGAACGGGTTCGGCGGCGCTGGCGCGTTCTCGGACGGCAAGTACAACATCACCAACGAATTCGGCGGCACGCTGTTCGAATACACCGGCAAGAAAGAAGCCATCGAGCTGATGGAATATGTCGACGAGATCAACTGCAAAATGGGCGGATCCGAAACACGTCTCTATGAAGGCGGCGATCCGGCGCTCTACAAAAAGTGTCTGGAAAACAACCTGCACCTGCTTAAAGCAAGCGTCAGACACCTCGGCACCGACGTTAACCTTGTCGTGCTCGGCAATCTGTATGACAGTCTCAAAGACAAAGTCGACTTCTTCTTCCACCATCGCGTAAACACAGTCATGGTCCAGGGCGAAGGCTATGAGGCGGTATGCGAAAACGGCGAACGTTTCCAGGCCGACAAAGTGATCATCTCTACCGGACGTTCCGGTTCGCGCTGGATGGAATCCATCTGCAAGGATCTCGATCTGCCCTCCAAAAGCAGCCGCATCGACATCGGCGTGCGTGTCGAAGTTCCCTTCGAAACCTTCTCCACACTGACCGATTCCCTCTACGAATCCAAGATTGTCTACCGTTCCAAAAAATATCAGGACCGCATCCGCACCTTCTGCATGAACCCGCACGGTGTTGTGGTTAACGAAAACACCAACGGCATCATCACCGTAAACGGTCATTCCTATTCCGACCCCTCGCTCTTTACCGAGAACACAAACTTCGCGCTTCTCGTATCAAGCCACTTTACCGAACCGTTCCACGAATCCAACGCATATGGCGAATCGATCGCCCGTCTGTCCAACATGCTTGGCGGCGGTGTCATTGTGCAGCGTTTCGGCGATCTCATCCGCGGACAGCGTTCCACACCCGACCGCATCGCCAGCGGCTTTGTCCGTCCTACCCTGCAGGCGACTCCGGGCGATCTGTCTCTTGTCATCCCCAAGCGCCAGCTCGACGACATCATCGAAATGATCTACGCCCTTGACGCGGTTGCTCCTTCGACTGCAAGCGACGACACACTGTTGTATGGAGTAGAGGTCAAGTTTTACAATATGGAAGTTGAAGTGGACTCCAACCTCGAAACCTGCCGCAAAGGTCTGTATGTCATCGGCGACTGCTCCGGTGTCACTCACTCCCTTTCCCACGCTTCGGCAAGCGGTGTCTACGCCGCCAGAAACCTGGTCCGCTCCATTCACGAACAGTAGTCCCCGATTCTTCGAACGCCACGGCGCGAAGCGGGCGGTCTGCACAAGGAGAACTCTATGTCCGACAATCAGAAAATCGAACGCTTTCGCGAAATGACCCGCACCCACGAAAAGGAAATGAACGATGTGGATGCCATGGTCAAAAACATGCAGGAACTGATCGCGCAGATTCCTTCCTGTCTTCCGGCTCTGGATAATCTTAGCCGATGGTATTTCAAAGGCACTTGGCTTAAAGACCACGCCTTCGAGCAGAAGAACCCTATCAAAGACGAACCCTGCGGCGTCTACAGCGAAGACGGCCTGTACAACCTCTTCGACGATGTTGTCGCAAACAGTGTTGAACTTCATCAGCTTCTTAATGCGCTGACATCGATCCTGACAAAAGCCACTGAACCTGATCATGACTAGTGCATCGGGCTTTCGTCCACACTTTATTCCATCAAACAGCATGCATAAAAGGCGCGCCGCACATGGGCGCGCCTTTTTCGTCGAGGCTCTCTTGCTGCTCGTGCAGACTATCCGTTTTTGATACCAGATATCTTTGTACGATACGCGCTTGCTTTTCTTCGTTTCCAGACCAGCGCGCCCATCAGCACGCAGAACGCCATACCAAAAAGCGCTGTCCTTCCATACAATCCGGATGACCATGCGGTCGGGACTCCTTTTGAAGATGATGCCGACGCTGCCGCCTTTTTCTCTTTCTCGTTGACATAGGAAACACCGACGCGAAGCGCGTTCTGGCTTTGGGGTTTGTCATCGATATAGAGTGAACCGTCTTCTTTCAGTTCGGCTTTGACCACCCGATCTGAGCGTACATACCCTTCGGGAGCAGACGATTCGCGAATGTAGATTACTTCGCCAAGATTCAGCAAGAACTTCGCGGTCCCCTCGGCACTATCGCCATCGACTGTATTGCGCACCTCTTTTCCTTCTCTGTCCAGACTGGCACTGAATGAAAACGCCCTGTTTCGTATAGGCTTGTTTGCTTCATCGACTTTGACGATCTGCACCATGGGCAGCGGCAGAGATTTGGCGAACACTTTAATGCGGTATTCCATGACGCCGCTCTGCATGTTGGCTGCCGGAAGAGCGCAGAGAAAATCGGGAATGCGGTTATAGCTTCCGGGTTTCTTTGTATGCACCAGAAACAAGCCAAGTTCTTTCGGTTCAAACACCGCCTGCCCCTTTTCATCACTTGAAGCGCTCGCCATTGGATCGGTCTTTCTTGGCGAAAGATAATCGAGCGCTTTGCGCACCGCCTGCGGATCATTGAGCTCATGCGGCTGCAGCGTGCACTCCCTGTACGCTTGTGCATACACGAACGCGCCGTCTTTCAGATCCGCTATATGGAACAGTTCGAATTCCACGCCGGAACGGTTTCTTTCTTCTTCGACTTCTTCAAGCTGAATCATAATCGCCGCCATATCGCGTGGATCTGAAGGTGTCTTGTCTGTTTCATTCTCTTTTGCGGCATGCACTGGAAGCGCGCAAAGGCACATCATTACGCCTGCCGCAAAGGCGAACATCCATTTTCGAATTGATTTCACGAATTCATACTCCTTTCTTGCAGCATCCTTTTAAATTGGCGTGCGCTACAGACGCGGCGGCTTGTTTCGATTGCGCCACACCACGACAGTGCCCGCCGCCATAAGCAGACACAAAGGCCACGCATCCAGAGCGATCGTCCGCCATCCCGGCATACGCACATCCGCGCTATCTTCCCGTTTCTTCACTTCCGTCTCGCCGCCTGCATCAATACGTCTGGCGTTCACAAGCAGTCGATGCGTATTGATGCCGTAAGGCGTGCAGGTCATCAGCGTAAGCAAATCCTCATCAGCATGCGGCGCAAGCTGATCTGTCTCTTCGGGAAGAATGACCTGCTGATCGATCACTTCATACATAAGTGTCTCCAGCGGGTTTTCCACAAACAGAAGATCACCTTTTTTCAGCTCGTCCAGTCGTGTAAACAGTTCTGCCTGCGCCATGCCCCTGTGCGAAGAAAGCACGCTCCGGTTTCCGGCGCCTCCTATCGGCAGTGCCGACCAGGATATATGTCCGGCTCCTGAAGAGAGCGCTTCTTCGCCTGTTCCGTGATAGATCGGCAGTTCACAATCGATGGCGGGAATACGAAGCACGCCCATAATCCCTTCATCCATCCAGGCCAGTTTCGCTGCATACGTCTCATATGAATACGACTGTGCGCCTGGATCCACTTCTGCCATCGACAGCATGGCCCCCGCCCCATCGGCACCGAGTTCTGTGTTCCAGCGCATAGCTTCCTCTTTAATCTTCTCGAGGTTTTCTCTTCCGCTTTCGCGCGCTTCGATCATCGCTGCGGCGATGAGGCTTTCGTTTTGCATGTTATGAACCCTGGAAAGAATCGATGGCACAAAAGCAAGCGCAATTCCCGTCGCAATCATTCCCGCGCGAATGACTCGCGATACACGCTGTTTCATTTACCCGTTTTCCGGCGGGCATCGCCGCGCGATTTGCCTTTACCCCTGCAGCCAAGTCCGAGGACAACGAGAACGCCTCCCGCGCCAAGAGAAAGCAGCGCGCCAGCTGATCCGGTCAGCGGCAGTTTCATGCCTGTGCGGTTGACAACCGACAGAGCGATTTTGGGCGGAGCGATCGCTGTTTCCAGATCTTTGCGCACCGTCTGCTCCTGTCCGAGATATCGATCGGTGATGGAAGCAGTAGCTTCGAGCGCTTTGAGCACTTTTTGCGAAATATCTTTGAACCCCTGCTCATAGCCATTGCGATCCTCCATGAACGTCGGCGAAATGCTCAGCATGATCGGTTTTTGCAGGGGCGTGTATCCATCGGGTGCTTTGACCTCTTTAAGAAAGTACGTTCCCTGATCCAGACCATACAGACGGAACGTGCCATCGCTTTTTGACGAAAGCGGCGCAGCCTGCGCGCTCAATGAGGGATCCGCGGCAAGCGCGTCAGCGCTGATGACGATATAGCCGTCCAGTCCCGGACGCGCGAGCACTTCGTTTGTGCATGCTTCATCGGTGTACAGACGAAACTGCGCCGATTCGAGCGGTGTATCTTTTTCATTTGTCTTCAGAACATCGAGAGTATAGGAGAAGCAGACAACACTGTCCCATGGGGTAAAGCCATGCGATCCGCCCATATCGGTTCGCGGATCATTGGAAAACTCCAGACGCGCGCTGTTTTCAAGCGGATTTGCCCCGCCGCCCTCTTTAAAGGCTTCCGTTGTGATCTCTGCATCAAACGCGACGCGGACAATCTGCCCGTATGGACGCGTTCCATCCGCTCTTTCCTCGGGAAAATGACGATCCGCGAGCGCTTTAATGTCGGGGATGCGCACTTCAAACTGATGGCTTCCTTCGGTATGAACGAGCTGATAGTCATTGTCTGAAAGCGTGATCGTTTTATCTCCGCCGCTTAGCGTGACGCACAGCGACGATGGATGAAACTTGAGCCCGGCATCGAACTTGTCGTGAAAGCCGAGATAATACGAACTGTAGCCGCTGATCTGCGGAACAGTCGTTTCAAGCGCGTACGGCACTTTCTGTCCGGCTTCATAATCACCGATGTCGTTCCAGCCGATCTCTCCATCATCTTCATGAATCTTTTTGGTTAAAAGAGGCATATCGTTTTTCAGTTCGAGTCGAATCCCCTGCGCATCGCTAAGCGTATCGACCAGACAGAGCGATGCCGCCTGCGCCTGCGCGCCAGCGGGCAGCGCGCCTTCATCGACGAGATACCAGCCGTAGGGAAGATCAGAGATACTCAGACTTCCATTTGCGGCAAGCGCTCCTTCATTGACTGTTTTTTCAAGCTGCGGCGTACCTGAGGTTCGCAGTTTCTTGCGCAGCACTTCGACAAAGCGGCGAAACTGCGATGTCGAGTTTTCCGGCGCGCCCTCTGCTGCGCTTTTCAGCGAAGCCAGATATTCCACCGCATCGATTTCGCTGATCGTATCCGGTGTTTTTGACTGCATTTCGCCGATGGCCTGGCATAGCGCAGTTTTTGTCTGGGGATTGAACGTATAGCGAATCGATGCGCCATCGGCAGAGGGCTGCGCGTCGAGCACACGGAAGAACGAAAACGTTCTTCCCGCAAGCGTGCCTCCCTCGCCCGGAACAAGCGTGATTGCGCTTTTTTCTCCGGTTCGTTCTCCATCCTGCGCAAAAACTTTCGTGTTCATCTGCGTCGCGCGCCATGGCGCCATAGCGCCTATGGCGCAGGCAAGAAGCGCCGCGCACGTGCATCGGTATACTTTATGGTTCATACAGTGTCCTTTCTGATTATCTGATCGTGGTGTTTGAGGCAAATCCGGGTGAGTGCTTCAGTTGTGTTTTTCGAAAAACGGCAAAGATCGTCGAAAAGATCTGTGCATGCCTTTTCTCTCATCGTTTCGACTCTCTGTTTCTTTTGCGCCGTCCGCACGAAGACAGTCCACATGCAGATGCCGAGATCGCTGCAGCCATGCAAAGCATCTGCGATGCGCTTCCTGTTTTAGGCAGTTCATACACCGGTTCCGGTTTGTTGACGAGCTTCCAGATCAGCGCGCTTTTTTTCGAGATTCTTCCAGCGATCCAGGAATCATCCTGTCCGAGCTTTTTTCCGTCGACTTTGTAGGTGTAGATGCCATAGCCGAGGTTTGCATCGATGCGATGCAGCTTCGGCTTTTTATTTTCATCGAGCTCTGGCAGGTAGCCTGACGGCGGACTTGTTTCTTCGATATACACCGTCGTATCAGGCATTCTGGTCGGCACGTCGAACACAGCTTCTCCATTAATGCCTGTTGTCGCCTGCGCAAGCATTTTTGTCCGGCCGGCATCGGCATAGAGAGTAAATGTCGCGCCTTTCAGCCGCTTGTTTGTCTCGCTTCGCTTTTCAACGCGTATCGCGAACGAAGATTTGCTGTTGGAAATCTTCAGCTTTTTATCTTCAATAACCGCGCCGTTAGTCGATTCCAGTCCCACGCGATCCTCTTCCACGTGCAGGTTAAAGTTCATATCGTCAAGCGAATAATCATCGGGCGCCTTGGTCTCGCGAAGCATCCATGTTCCCGTCCGGTTGAATTCGATTGGCGCCATTCCTCTGGAATCAGTCACGATTTTCGTTACTTTTCCATCCGGAGCGCTCAGTTCAAACTCCGCGCCCGAAAGAGACTGTCCAGTGTCCTTGTCGTATTTGTACAAATCGAAGTCAAAAGGAATTTCCGGAACGTCGATGGGCTGTTTGAAGGGAATCGAGGGCACGCCATGCTGCTGAATCGTGCCGAGCGGTACGACAAATACCTGATTGTTGATCTTGAACGCCGGCGGTGCTTTCGTTTCCTGAATCGTCAGCACGCCGATAGGAAGCGCGTGTCTGTTTTGCGCATCGAGAATGGGGATGCCTGAGACCAGATGTGCATCATCCAGACGGATTTCACCTTTGGCATCGGTTTTGTATACCCAGGTGCGCGCCGCTTTTGCGGGAAGCTGACCGTGCGGCGTCATTGGATCAACCGCAAAATAGCGGAAGGTGAACTGCGCGTCGGAAAGATCAAGACTCGTCTCTCCTCTGGCGCGGACATTTCGTTTTTTCAGCACCAGCGACGGGTGAAAATACACCGGTTCTTCCGGAAACGTGACATCCCCGAACACCGCCGCGCTCAAGCCTTCGCGCACTTCAATCGTTTTCAGCTCGCGGCTGATGTGATATCCAGAAGGCGCTGTGGCTTCCTGAATCGTGTAGAAACCTGGCGCAAGCGAGATGGTCTCCGTTTTTCCCGCGCCATCCGTCGTCAGCATCGCCTGAAAACCGGACGTGCTGTTCTTTCCCCGATAGACATAGAAACGCGCGCCGGCAAGCGAATATGCCGAAGGATTGCGATCGGTGATCGAGGTCTGTGCGCTGCGCTTGAGCACAAACAGCTGACCATCCGCTTTCGCTTCGCCATACACCAGCGGCTGCAGCTCGACGAATTCACCCAGATGGTTGTAGCCTTTGCCGATCGCCTGCACTTTCTGCACCTTGTAATTGGAAGGATCGGGTTTGGACATCACTTCCTCCCATATCGGTTTGACCACTTTGTTCCAGTTGGGTTCCGGCTGCACGTTCATTGAAATCGATCCGCCTGTCAGCGCCTGACTGACCAGATCATCGGTGATGACGATCTGCGCCTCAGGCGAAAAGCCTTTGGACTGCAGGATGTTTCCTGGCCCTTCATAGCCGTAATACAGCGCTTTTCGAAGCGCCGGATTATCGATCGCTTCCGGGGCGGTTGTCGCGGCTCCCGTCGCAGGAGACGCTTTGCGGTAGTCGCCGCAGTACGCGTTTCGTCCATTGGACAGACGCCATATGCCATTGGACTGCAAGCCGCCAAAACCAAGATTGATATTCTCGTACATCTTCGCTTCCGCCACACTTAAACCGGATCTGGGCATCGCCATTTCATCTGCCAGCACCTCGTCATCGGCAGATGAAATGGAACTTGATGACGAGTCGTTTGCCGAAGAACCATCCCCCTCAGATCCCTCACTGGATAAAGAAGAAGCCATGGCATTCGAGAGCGAATCGGAAAGCGAATCGGAAATCCGCGTATCTTCCCGTCCGGATGATGCGGCGCTTCCGGATTCTGTATCCAGATCAGACGGCTTGTCCGTATCATCTGTTTTTCCCTGCTCTGCCGGCGCAAAGCGGAGCATGATCGTTTTCGGCGCGTCGACGACAATCTCTTTTGACCATTGCGCCTGTCCGATGGTGCCTGATTCCTCTTTTTCATCGATGCGCAGTTCTTCGATCATCCATCCGTACGCTGCCTGCGCATTCATTGTCACTTTCGATCCATGCTCGATTTCCACGCTGCTTTGCGCGGCTTCTTCGTTTGAAGCAGACTCGAAAGGCACATTTGCGCCCTCTTTTCGCAGCCTGACTTCCCCTTCGCCTTGGCTGTCAAGAACGACGGAATGCACGGATTGGGCGCTGTATGTTTTTGCGGGTACAAGCGAGCATATGACTGCGATCGCGCACAGCACGCATGCCGCGCACTTGAGAAATGCGTTTCGCATTTGAGTATTCCTTTCTACATATGAAGACCGTTTGGACCGGTCCTGCCTGCATCTGCAGCCTGCAGGCGGTTACGGGGGAGATTGTATCCGTCCTCCCCTCTTGCGGTAAAGAGTTACTTAATTACGATTTTGTGTGAAATTATCGATATTTAAAATCATTTTCAACTCTTATTCATCGAAGACTCACAGTCTTTGAACGCCTTTTTCATTCCTTTCTTTTTTCCGTTCGCAAAGCGTACGCACAAAAAAAGGACCCGCCCTGCCGCACGCTTTTTACATGCGCATTCGGGCGGATCCCAACAATAAAAAAACAATAATCCCCGCATACCGTTTCTTCCCCTGACATGCGAAAACCCGGACACAGATGTCGAGAGCAGAATCTTGAGGGCGACAGACTCTTTTCATCGCATTTGAAAAAGTCTGTCACCGTTTGTCTTCAATGCGATGCATAGAAGCAGAACCATACGCAAAGAAGCAGAAAGAGAATAAAAAAATCCCGATCAGTCATCGGGATTCAATATCGTTTCCATCCTGCATTTGCGCTTTTTAAGCCAAATCGTCCTGCTGCGTTTCAATTTTGACTTTCGGAGCGGCGAGTTTCTTTTCGCTGTTCGCTTTTTTCTGCGCCGCTTTCAGCGCATCCAGTTTGTCCTTGCGGCAGAACGCCGCAAACGGACACTCGGCGCACTTCGGATTTCTTGCCGTGCAGAAGTAGCGTCCAAAGAAAATCAGATCATGATGCGCCTGGTTCCATCTGGCGCTAGGCAGCTTGCGGCGCAGTTTTTCTTCGACTTTGAGCGGATCGTCTTCCGGTTTGGCAAGTCCGAGACGCTTGGAGACGCGCTCGACATGGGTATCGACCGCAAACGAGGGAATATCAAAAGCGACCGAACGAACGACATTGGCCGTCTTGCGCCCAACGCCGGGCAGCGACTGCAGTTCTTTAAATGTGGAAGGCACTTCGCCATCGAACTCTTCCATCAGCTTTTTCGAAAGACCCACAATGTTTTTCGCTTTTGTGGGATACAGACCGATGCTTCGAATCGTTTCGCCGACTTCCTTGACATCGGCATTCTGCAGCGACTGCGCATCGGGCCACTTTTCAAACAGGGCGGGCGTGACTTTGTTTACCGCCGCATCCGTTGTCTGCGCGGAAAGCACAACCGCGATGAGCAGCTGAAAAGGCGTGGAATGGTGCAGTTCGCACTGCGCATCGGGAAACAGAATTTCGATCTGATCGAGAATTTCTTCCGGTTTGGTCATCTTATCTCAGCCCCTTTTCGATATCTTCAGCGCTCAGCCCTTTCGATGTCCACGATGCAAGCACCGCTTCGATATAGGAAATCGAGCGCTTGTCGTACGCGGCGGATTCATCAAGCGCATGAAGAATCATCGATTCTTCATATTTTGCGCAAAGCGAAGTCAGCCGCTCCATTTCCGATGCGGAAAGCGGTCTTCCAAATTCACTCTGCACTTCGCCAAGCAGCGACTTCTGCAAAGGCGTCGTATTGATGGCGCTCTGATCGAGCATGCAGTCGAGAATGAAGTTTAACTGCTTGTTGCGATAGTCAATGATCAGACAGCCCTTTTCCGTCAGCGAAGCAAACGCCGCTTCCATGTGTTCGGAGTCAAGCGCCGATTTTGCGGCGATGGTCTCGGGCGTAATCGGCTGATTGTTTTCCTGAAGATAGTTGATGGCGAGCAGCGTCAGGATTTCGTAAGGTTCAAGACCGAGAGTTTCGATATGATCGAAAATCCACGCGCTTCGGTTAAACCAGGGCGCGTACCAGTCAGTTCGATTGAGCATGATTCAAATTCCTTTCATATACCCAGTCGAGCGTGTCGTAGTCAAGCATCAGGATGCGCTCATCAGACTCGAGCTGGTAGACCGGTCCCGAGTAGCCGTAGGCAAGCGTTACAGTTTCTGCCTCGAGATCGTATTTTGTTCTGGCTTTTTCTTCGGCTTTATCATAGTCCAGCGTCGTCATCGGGCGCGATGTGATGATCTGACCTGTCATGTCAAACCAGTAGAGCGTATCGCTCGTATACCCCTGCCACGTCACATAGTCGAACTTGTTTTCGCTAAGTCCCTCTACGCCGGGCACGATTTCTTCCATCGTCGCGATCACTTCAGCTTTCTGTCGATCATGAATGCGCGCGGGACCGCTGATAAAAAGCGCCCAGAGGCACACAATGATCAGACCAAGAAGCGCAAAAAGCCCCAGCGTCAGCGGCCATCCGAATTTTTCCGTCTTCTTGCCGGCGGGCGCTTTGCCATTTTGGCCTTTGGCTTTGCGCGCCGCGTAGGCGTTCATGTGTTCTTTATCCGATACCGCCCGCGCATGGCGCGCGCGGCTGCTGTCCGTTTTTCTCATGGTTACCATTATAGCGAAAAGCCGTTCGCTATCGCGAAATCCTGCAAATTCCTGTTTGGAGGAGTCTGATCCGTTTTTTCCGGTGCGGTTCATCGCAAAACACATGTCGCAGCATCATACATTCCATCTTTATGCGAAAACAAACCGCACAGATACAGCCATTACCAAACACGATTTAGATAATTAACTTGTTTTGTTAATAGATTTTAACATTTGCATTTATGAATAAACTATTTGCAATTTCGATAGAAAGCGTTTTCATCGCTTTTTGTTTTTGTCTAAATATTAGATGAATGGAAATGCGCCAAAGGGCATGGCGCATCCCTGTTTGCCGCCTCGCTGATGCGGCGATATTCCAGAGTCTGGAAACAAATCAGCCAAAAAGAAGAAAAAGAAGACACAAAAAAGAAAGGAATACACATGAAGTCAAAACACAGACGACTGCTTGGCGGCATTCTGACTACCGCGCTTTCACTGAGCGCTGTCAGCCAGAATCTGGCCGTTCTCGCTCGCGAAGAATCGCGCGGCACTGATTTTGAAGTTTCGATCGCCGACTCCGGCATTACGATCGGCAACGACAAAATCTCCCGCTCCTTTGCGATTGAAGACAAGCATGTCACACCGGCGGAAGTTACAAACAAAAAGATCAACCGCACTCTTGCTCCGGCAGAAGGTTCATCCAACTTTGTGATCTCCGCAAAAACACCGGGTACCATCGACACCTCAAACCGGTCATCGAAAACCCGCAGAAATTCAACTTTGAAAATGCCACACCGATGGATCGTTCAAACTGGGAGGTTACTCTCAAAAGCAGCGCAAACGGCGGTTTCACCTCCAGCAATGCCGGAAAAATCATCGACGGCGATCTCAACACCAATCCTGATGATTACGCCAATGCGAAAAACCCCTGGGATTTCATCATCGATCTTGGCGAGACAAAGACTGTCAGCGCCTTTTCGGTCAACAAGCGTCCCGGCTTTAAAGATCCTGTCTACGGTATCAACGGTTCAATGGGCAAATTCGAACTGTACACCAGCGAAGACGGTGAAAACTGGACAAAATTTGACGACGGCGAATTTACTGCCGAAGATTACAATCTGCACACTGTAGGCGAACTCGCAAATGTAGGCGATACAGTCGGTTTCAACTTCAGCACACCGCAGACTACGCAGTACATCAAGATCCGTCAGCTCAAAACCGTATGGAATCAGGACAAGGAAGAATTCACGTCTTCTGAGATCAACCTGTATGAAGAGCCGATCGAACAGATCACCAGCATCCCGCAGACTGCACTTGCCCGTGATGCATGGACGGGAACAATCGAAGCCGCCAACGGCGGACAGTTCCCCGAACAGGATTTCAAAAACCTGATCGACGGAGATCTGAACACTATCCCCGATGCCGGCGGACCGTCTCAGGGCAGCCACAACGGATACCCGATCAACGTCGATATCGATCTTGGCAGCGAACAGACCATCCGTTCGTTCTCGCTGGACAAACGTCCGGGATACACAAATAAAGTTGATGGCGTCAACGGAACCATCGGCGACTGGGAAATTTTTGCCTCCGATGACGGCAGCTCATGGCGTTCCGTAGGCAAAGGCCGCTTCACTGAAAGAGCCTACAACCTGCATGAAGATTCCTCTTCCGGAACAACGCTTTACAATGTCGGCGATCGCGTTTACGCAAACCTCGACCGCGAAACGACAACCCGCTATATCCGCCTTCAGTCGACAAGTAAAGCCCTTGGTACAGCCGACGAATTCACGATGGCTGAATTCAACCTGTACGAAGACGCCTATCAGGGACCGGAATGGAGAACATTCGACAGTTCCGCTGCTCCGCAGACCGGAAAAATCAACTCCTCCGATCTCGTAATGGAAGACGCAAAAGCCGAAGATACGGAAGACGGCGTTAAGCTCACCATCTCCTATGAACCCTATACACTTGGCAATGTAACGTTCGATATCGATGAAATCTACGTTGCGCAGGATGGCAAAGACTATCTTCGCTCGTTTATCGAAATCACATCAAACAACGATCAGGCCATCATCGACTACATCGATCAGGATGTCTTTGTGATTCCTGAGGGCGATCGTGAAACCATCTGGACACATCCAAAACCCACCAGCACACCTGCTGCCGGCCCTACCGCATTTGATATGGTTCTTGGTCAGCCGATTTATGTCGATGGCATGTGGATGGGAAGTGAATTCCCGGTTACAGATACGCAATACATTGCTGACAGCGCAACTACCCAGATCCGCTACTACTCCGGCAAATCCTTTGCCCGCATGAAACAGGACAACCGTCTGACCACCGATGGAAAATTTGTTTCCTGGCAGAACGTCATCGGTGCTGCGCGCGGAACTACCGTTAACGAAGTGCAGACAGACTTCTTCAACTACATTGAAGATATCGCCACACCTACCGTATTCCGCAAACAGTA
Source organism: uncultured Allobaculum sp. (assembly GCA_948467695.1). Taxonomy (GTDB): domain Bacteria; phylum Bacillota_I; class Bacilli_A; order Erysipelotrichales; family Erysipelotrichaceae; genus Allobaculum. The sequence goes on from CAOKFJ010000002.1 coordinate 25,372, forward strand.
CAACTCCTGGTACGACAACATGAAAAACATCTCCGACCCGTCGATCGAGAAATCCTTCGTCGGCGTTGAAGACAACCTCGCACGCAACGGCGTTGAACCTCTTGATGCCTATGTTGTCGATGACGGATGGATTTCCTATTCGACAACGCCCAACTCCGGCAATCCCGAATTTGGCGAAAACGCAAACCGCACCGGCTTCTGGGATATCAACGACAAGTTCCCCAACGACTTCTACGACGCAACCGAACTGTCCAACAAGCTCCAGTCAACATTCGGTGTCTGGATCGGCCCGCGCGGCGGCTACGGTTCGGAGGGACGCATTTCCTCCATCATCGATGAAGCCGGCACCGGATACAAATCCACTCGCGGCGACATCTGTGTTGCCTCCCGCAAATATCTGCATAACTTCACCGACTTCGCCAAGAGACTTGAGGGCGATTATGGCGTCGAATACTGGAAATGGGACGGCTTCTCTCACGGTTCCTGCACCAACGCCTCCCACGATCACATGATCGGAGGTCCGGACAACATGTACTACACCAGCGACATGTGGGAAGGCTGGATCGATGTCTTTGAGGAAGCGCGCGCCTTCAACAAGAGTCAGGGACGCGATCTGTTCCTCAATATCACCTGCTACGTACCGCTTTCTCCATGGTTCCTGCAGTGGGCAAACGCAGTGTGGATCCAGGATTCCGGCGATACCGGTGAAATCAGCGGCAGCGACGCCCGTCATCTGCGCAAGATCTACTACCGCGACAACGTGTACTGGAAACTCAATAACACATGGCAGGTTCAGTTCCCGCCCGAG
>CAOKFJ010000003.1 GCA_948467695.1 uncultured Allobaculum sp.
TCTTCTTTGACGCAGCCCTGCAGAGCCCCGCTTTCTTATATGCTCAGCACACAAAATGCCGCCGTTTTCCTGTCGAAAGCGGCGGCATTTTCAATACTTGGTCTATTTTTTGAAGACGTCTTCAATTTGCATAGGATCTGTCTAGTTCTTTTCTGTGCGTTGTTTACTGCTCCTGCTGATGCAGATGAACGCGCCGTCTTGCGACATCTTCAGGCGTTTCAATCACAAGGTCGTTTCCTTTGAGGAATGTCATCGCCGCATCATGCACTTCCAGATCGTTGTTGAGCACAAGCCTTCCATACTCGGCAAGTTTCGCGCTTGTCACTGTGCGCGCCAGCTGATTGACGATTTCCATCAGCTCGGGATGCTCCATGAGTGTCTCTTCACGGATGACCAGACCCAGTTCCGATCCCGGACATGTATCCAGATCATCCTCGAGAATGACCTGCTCGTCGCGTCGCATCATGCCGTCAATCGTATGAATGGGAATCGCATCGACCGTTTCATCGCGCAGACTGTCCACCAGCATTTCGGGCGGCAGATTTTTTGTCGTCTTGAATGTGATGCCGTAGTTTTCCGACATCCATGGATATCCATCGGCATCCTCAAAATACTGTGTCGGCGCGCCAAGGGTGAGCGTATCGCTGATTTTGGCCAGCTGGCTGAGCGTCTGGATATCGTTTTCCATCGCCAGTTTTTTGGTGATCGCGATCGAATAAATATCCTTCGCCATCGGCAGCGGCTCCCAGTACAGCTGTCTCTTTTTGTACTCATGAATGAGTTCCAGCAAATCGGGCGCCGTAAACACCGTCCGCTCGTTGAGCACGGAATTCCATGCGGACTGCGCCAGTTCAACGCCGATCTGAATCGATCCGTTTTCCAGCGGCGGCTGCAGATTGGAAATTCCGTCGGGAACATCCACAATCTCACATTCGATCCCCTTGCGCTCCGCCAGTTCGAAGACCATCCAGCCAACCAGACGTGTCGACATCTGCGGTGTCACACCGATATGCACCACGTCCTTTTTGTCCGTAACTGAACATCCGCAAAGCAGCGCAATGCACATCGCAATCACGACCGCCCACACCGCAATTCTTCGAATCACCGCTCCCGTACCGCTTTTTTCGTGTTCAGGCGCGAATGACCCTTTGTCCTTGTGGCTATCCTTGTTTCGATTCATGAAGATCCCCCTTGATTCCTGTACTGCGCGGCGGGATATCTCGGATTTCAGATCCGCGTTATCCTTAACCGGCTGTTCTCTTCATCGTTATTCATATTATGTCGCATTGCCTGTAGATCACCACTTCAAAATGCAAAGCAGGCATCGAGGGAATCTTTCCAGGCGCCTGCAGCACATTTTCTCTATTAAACGGTTTTCAGCACTCTGCTTTTCGTTCGCTTTTCTTTCCCATGCGTTTGGGAAGATGCGCATTGACCAGCAGAATGCCAAGGCTTGTCACAAGCGCCGCGCCGGCGACTTTCAAGCTGAGCGTCTCATGCAGAATGAGCGCGGAGAAGCAGACGCCAAACAGTCCGATCGTGCAGCCGAAAACACTGACAGACGATACCGGATAGCGCGAAAGCAGCACGCCCCACAAACTGTACGCGCCTGCGGAAACAAAAGCCAGAATGGCCAGAACACCAAGTCCGGAAGCGCTCCATGCCACGCTGTGATCGGGCAGAAAGAATCCAAACAGAATCAGACCAGCCCCTCCGACCACAAACTGCCAGCCGGAAAGAAGAATCGGCGAGCTTTTCTTCGAAAAAATCTGAATGCATACCGCGGAGAGAGCGCTGGATACCTGCGAAAGGAAAATCATGCCCTCGCCTGAAAACGTAAAGGTAAATCCGCCGGGCCCCGCATTCATCCATACAATTCCCAGAAAACCAACAATACATCCCAACAGTTTAAGCGTCGTCATTTTCTCGAGGCGAAATACACATGCCGAAAGAAGAAGCGCGAGCAGAGCGCTCATGCCCGAAAGAACGGAAACCATGACACCCGACGCATTCGCCGCGCCAAGATAGTAGAAGAAATACTGTCCAAACGTCTGGAAGAGCGCCAGAACAAGAATCGGCTTAACATCCTTACGCTCGATTTTCGGCATTTTCTTATGGCTTAGCGAATAGAACAGCAGCACCATCCACCCGGCGATAAAGAAACGCGATCCCGCAAAAACCACAATCGATCCCGTCGCTTCGATATTCATCAGCGCGTATCCCGTTTTAATCAGCGCCGGCGCAAGCCCCCACAGCGCGCAGCAGAACAGTGCGCCAAGCCACAGGGATGCGCGAGAACCAGCCGTCGACACAGCATTTCCTGAATTTTTCATCATTACATCCTTTCCTATTCATATTCCATATCTGACGCTTCCTCTTTTGTTCCAGGCAGTGCCATAAGAGCAAGCGCATAATTTACCGTCGTACAGAATATCGCATCTGCCAATCCGTGCCAAAAATACATGTTTTTTCCGGTCGGGTTTTCCGCTTTTTTATCCGGTTTGCGCGTGCGCACTCTCTTTGCGGGCAACAGGAACCCCTGAAAGAACAATCCCATCCAAAATGAAATCAGCAGCATCTCCATGTCTGCCGCTTCATGAAATAAAATTCAAAGCTTCAGGAAAGTTAAATCAAAACTCAAAAAGAAAAATCAGGAAAGGGTGTTTTATCATGCTGAACTTTATCTTGATGGCATCGGTTCTTCTGTTTCTGCTCGCGCCGCTCATTGCAATGTGCATATACGGCTATACCCATGAGGGCGGCTGGCGTCCGATGCTTTTTGGCGCGGGATGGATGCTTCTCAATACCATTCTGCTCTACCTTCTCATTCCCATGCTTTTAGGTTCGCAGAAATGGTTTCTCTCGATTGTCGAGAACACGCCATTGTGGGCTTTCATCTTCACGCTGATGCAGTGCCTGCTGCTCTTTGGCGCCTGCGCGCTTACCTTCCATAATGTCCATAAAAAAGAAAACACCACCGATGATGGTGTTCCTCATATTTCTTCCGAACAGTTCGCGCTGGTATTCGGTCTGAGCTATGGCGTAATGAACGGCGCCATCTACTGCGGCTTTCCCGCGCTGAACGCCCTGCTTTCAAACGTTTCGCAGGATGCCGCTCTAAATGCCATGGGCATGAGCGAAATACTGGCGGAAAGTCTTTGCATGATCGGCATCTACGCCGCGATTGCCTACTACCTGGAAAAATACATGCGCTCGAACGCCCGCTCGCGTATCGTTCTTCTGTTTCTTATGGTCTATATCCTGTTTCTTGCCGGAAACATCTGGGGAGTGCTTCTGCAGTTTCCTTCGCAAAGCCGGCTGATCCTGCTTGCCGCCATCTTTGTCGTCTGCGCATGGCTTCTGAAGCAGCCGTTTCTTTCGCTGTTCCATGTGCCTGACGGCACGTCCGTATAAAGCAAACAGGAACCTCGTTTTCCGGCAATCCACCGCGAAACAAATGTATTGCAGCGCAGACATCTGCCATCGTTTCCATATTGCATTCATTGCTCAAGCGAAATTTCCCATCAATAAATCCCGAAGACTCATCGCATATCCTGCGATGCGTCCTCGGGATTTTTCAATTTATCGGATAGATTGTCCTGATCCGCAGCAATCGAACGGTTGCAGTCAAGCTTTCGTCTTTTTAAAACGCTCTGTTCCTTCGGAGAGAATCAATCCCAGAAGCGTAAGGACAATACCCAGCGCCGCCCATGCCGTGATCTGTTCATGAAGAACAAGAACAGACGCAATTACCGTCACAATGGGAACAAGGTAGATATAGACGCTTGTTTTGAGCGCTCCTAAAACATTGACAGAAAAGTTCCATGTCACAAAGCATGCGGCAGAAGCGCCTGCGCCCAGATACAGAAGATTGAGCGCATTGACTGGAACAAAAAGCGCCTGAACATCCGGATGAAAGTCCATGACAAACATCGCTGGAATCATAAACAGAATTCCCCATGTAAAAATGCGTCGGGTGCTGAGCACGACCGGTTCGCCAAGTTTGCTGATCTTTCTGGTCAGCACCGAATAGATTGCCCATACAATCGCCGCAAGCAGCGAAAGCAGATCGCCAAACGGATTGACTTCAAGTGCGGATCCGCCAAAGCTCACCATTGCGATGCCCGCCAGAGCCAGCCCGAATCCCACGAAAAACGAAGCTTTCGGCTTGTCTTCATGCAGAAACAGCGAAGACAGAATTGCGGTAAAAAAGGGCGCTGTCGCGACAATGATTCCCACGTTGGAAGCGGAAGTATACGTCAGCGCGATGTTTTCAAGCAGATAATACAGACAGATCCCGCTCAGCCCGGCTGCCGCGTATAAAGCTTCTTCTTGCCATCCATTGTGTTTCACCCGTCTTGGACAGACGATCCACAACGCGCAAAGTCCGATCACAAAACGGATAAACAGTATCTCCACCGGATCGAACGAACGAAGAAGCACTTTCGTCGAAATAAAAGTTGTTCCCCATATGACAACGGTAAAAAGCGCCGCCAGATTCGCCAGCTTATGTGTGTTTTTCATTTCTTATTCCTCTTTCCGCCGATTTCTTTTTTCTATCCGCATCTCATCACTGCAGGACAGAAAAAAACTCAGCCACGCATCACGATACAATGCACGGCTGAGTTTGGCTCAATTCAATTGTTCAAACAGAAATCTTTTCGACAATTGTGTAGGTTTGTCTAGCGCAGACCGAGCAGTTTCTGACAGATTGTCATAATCTGCTGCTCATCGAGCGCGATAATCTTTTCGCTCTGAATGTTCTGCGCAAGCGTGTCGATGTCCAATTCGGGATCATAGACAAACACAGGACTTTCCACACCGATTTCCTGCAACACCGCGTTCAGTTCCGCAGCGCAGTCAGCATTGCCGACCAGAGCCACGCCATAAGGCGAAACCACAACGTGTTCTGCGCTGAAATCGCCGAAATCGACATCATCGAGAACGGTATACTCTTTTGGCAGTTCGTTGAGAGATTCCACACCCGTCACAACCGGATCGGACGTATTGACTGTTCCAATCTGCAGACCGTCTTCAGCTGCGGCTGCGGTTGCGGAAGACTCGGGTTTTGCGATGGACGCCTGCAGCGCGGCGCGCTCTTTCGCCAGTTTCTGAATACGTTTGGAATAGCGTGTGTTAAGAATCGCCATAACAATCATCAGCACGCATGTCGCCAGCAGCAGCGCGTTCGATTTGATCATGAAAAGACATACCAGATACAGACCGATCGAGCCTACAACACCCCAGAGGGTGATTTTGTACGTCTTGAGCTGTGCCTGAATTTCTTTGGAGATGCGCTCGAGCTCCGCCTCGTTGGCGCCTGCATCGGCACAAGCCGCTGTGCTGTCATATTCCGGTTCGATGATTTCCACCTCTGCGTCTTGTGTCTCGACAGTTTCTGCCGGGGCATGGATGGATGTGTTTTCTTCATCCTGCATATTTAAATCCGATCGATTTTCATTTTCGTTCATAAGCTTTACCTCGCTTTGGTTATTATAGCGTATCGATTCAAAGATACTTGAACGGCATCCCGAAAATCGGAATGCGCAGTATCTGTCTTTTCAAACCATGCAAAAAGCCTGAAGAGCAGAACTGTTCTGCACCATCAGGCTTGCAGATCCTGTGTGTAAGATGCGCGTGCAGTACGGTTAGTACTCTGTACCGCCCTCAACACCGAGATATTCCTCGAGCGTCAAACCGCTGTCCATGATTTCCTGCGCCCGATCACCGATGTAGCGAAGATGCCATGGTTCCGCCTGATAGCCGGTAATGGACTCCTTGCCCTCCTGATAGCGCACGATAAAACCATATCTCGCGCAGTTGTCGAGCAGCCACTGCGATTCAGCCGGAGCAGTGATCAGATCGCCGCTGTTGTGCTTGAGATCAAAGGCTAGTCCGGTCTGATGCTCCGAAAAGCCCGGTCTTGCCGAAAACGTATCCGCCGCTTCCTGTCCGTTCGCGTTGACATAACCCCAGTACAGCTGACTCTGGTAGTCATAGTCGCGGAAATTACTGGTGGTCCAGCTGACATCAAGACCATCCGCCTGCATCTGGGCAATCAGCTCATTGAGGTGCTCCTGCGCGATCGGATCCACACCGGGAGCGTAGTCTGCTGGAACGCCGTGTTTCTTGTTGACGATCAGAATGCCGTCCACATAGCTCAGTCCGTCAATATTCTGCATTTCGGGATCTTCAAGATCCTGCGCCTGCGCCTCATCCTGTCCGTCAACTGCGTCAGCGCCCCCTGCTGTTCCCTGAGAAATTGCGTCAAGAGCAGCCTGGCGAATCGACTCTTCCTGCTGCGAAGTACGTTTCGAATCTTCCATGGCCGTTTCCGATTCAAAGGCCTGCGATGGCGCAGGATCGGGTTTGTTCTTTGCGCATCCCGCGGCGAAAAGCGCGGGAATCAGGCATACCGCGAGAACGCGGCGCGTTTTATATTGAGTTGTCATCATGATCTTCCATTCTGTTCTGTTTTGTTTTCTGTATCTTCAGGATTTCACAAACCAGGCAGTATTGCTATACATATCCAAATCTGCCGTTTTTGACTCATCTTTTTAGGGTTTTATCCAAGAAGAGTTTGAGTATGGTACATTGATTTTACGCTAATGAAATCAAATAATATGCCCCTTATCCCAATTTATTATCCATTTTGGGGAGCATTGAATACATTTCTTCAGGAGAATTTATGAAAACTTGTCCAAAATGCAATGCATCGAATGCAGACAACACCAAGTACTGCACCCATTGCGGCAGTGTTCTTCCCGCCGCACCAGCCGGTTATGCCGATGACGGCTATGCAGAAGAGAATACGACAATCATGGGCGGCGCGAACCATGCAGCCCCCGGCGGCATGAACAACCCCGCTTCTTATGGCGCTCAGGGCGGTTATGCCGGCCAGAACAGCTATAACCAGGCAGGCTATGGCGCTGCGCAGAACGGCTATGCCCCTCAGTCGGGATACAGCCAGCCAAACGGCAGTTATGGCGCGCCCGGCTACCAGAACGGCGGTTATGGAAACGCTCCGTACAATCAGCAAGCCGGATACGGCGGCTACAATAACGGCGGCTCAAACTATCAGCCTCCTAAAAACAGCAGGAAAAAGAAAGGCGGCAAAGGCAAGAAGATCGCCATCTGGATCATTGTCATCCTCGTGCTCCTCGCAGCTGCCGGAGGCGCTTATTACTGGTTCTTCATGCGAGAGGACTCCTCGGATACCGACAGTTCTTCTGCAAACGGCTCAGCGATCTCGGTGGAAATCGATTCTTCTGCGCAGAGCAGTACCCTGACAGATTCTAATGAACGTCCTCCTCTGATTCTTGAAGAGCCTCCCAAAGTCGATGCGCAGACAAGCCAGAACTCAACCGCGCAGAAACCTCAGGTTGACAACATCGTTCAGCCCGATATCGAAAAACCGCAGGCGCAGCCTGAAGTTCAGAAGACCAAGTACCGCACCAATTTCGTGATGAAAGTGCGCAGCCAGCCCTCGCTGAGCGGCAAACAGGTTGATCGTCTGACAGAAGGCACAACTGTGGAAGTCACTGAATTCTCCACAGCCGATGACGGCGGCTACTGGGGGAAAATCGGAGCTGACCGCTGGGTATGCATCAAAGACAAGCAGATGACTTATCTGAGTCCCGTCGAGTAAACTGAATGACAAACTTTCCTGCGCCTGATGCGCACGTGCTCCGGCGGGATTATTTTCGTGAAAAAAGCGGCTTCATTTTCGAAGCCGCTTTTTTGTATCAGCGCATTTTGTTTTATTCATCAGCGGAAACGCCAAGCCAGTTTGTTGTTCCATCGGTGATTTTCACCCACAAACCATCTTCAAGCTGTCCCCACAGAATTCCGTCCGGACTTTCTCCGCGCCGCTTGATGGTCACGCGCGCGTCGCTCATCAGTTTTCGTTTGGGGGCAAGAGCATCATTTGCGAGCGGATAAGCGTCCGTTTCCTGCATGACGGTGTAAATTCGTCCATCAGCCATCAGGCTGAAATCAAGCTGCTGACTGGAAACCGCATTGGCTTTTCCGCCTGCTTCCAGAACGATCCAGGTGCCGTCTGATTTCTTTCCCCACAGCGTGCCGTTTTCATTCTTTGTCTCGATGATTTCGATCTGCTGTCCGGGCTGAAGCGAAGCCCCCTGCACTGTTCCGTTTGGCGCATCATATTCATCGATCACATAACCTATCGTGTACAGATTCCCGCTGACCGGCGCCGCTTTGGGCTGGTTGGACCAGAGCCAGATCACACCGCCAATGAGCATGACAACCAGCACGCTTGCAAACCAGGCGAACACACGCCATCCCGGTGAAAGCCCCTCATACTCCTCTTCATCTTCCTCAAAGCTGTATGCGGGCTGTGCCTGGGACGCATACGGATAAGCCGGTGCGCCGTTTGGCTTGGGATAAGACGATGCGGCATCGAATACTCCATAACCCGATGTCCCGATACCCTCGCCAGAGACTGGCGCGGCTTGAGGCGCAGAATATGCAGACGGCGAGGACGCATACGGCGCAATTTCAGGCGCGGACGCATACGGATTTGCATCGGCAGGGGTCATTGGCAGATTGTGCACACCTGTTCTTCCTTCTGCCGGATCAACCGCATTTTCATACGCGGACGATCGGGAAAAATCAAATGACGACGGCTGATCTGGTTTCTTTCCTGCAGCGTGCGGCGCTTGAGGAAACTGAAACGATGACGCTGCACGAAAGGCGTCAGCGGCATTGCCATCAAAGGTCGGCGGCACGGCGATAGTATCCTGATCGACAGCTGCACCAGAGACATAGCCCTGATCGTAGGAGCGATTGGGAAGATGCGAGCCGCAGCGCTGGCAATAGACACTGTCATCGGTATTCTCAAATCCGCATTTACGGCAATGAATCGTCATAGCGATCTCCTTTCCGCTGTCTGAAAACATAATTTACGTCACGCTTTCGACAGGCTTGTCACGTTCAAGCGGATCAGTATCCGCCGCCGGGAGCGAGGCGCGCGAGCGCCTCTTCCTCTTTCTGTTTGTCGCGCCGTTTTTTGGTCAGAGCCAGATAAAGACATACTGCGCTCATCACCACACCGGCGACGATTAAAATCCATCCAATCATTTCAGCAGTCCTTTCTTTTCCAGCTCGCCTGCTCGAGTCACCATCAGCTTGTAGTCCGGATCATTGTCATCGCCTTCGGTCGCGAGCGCTTTGGTGTAGGCGTCCTTGAACTTCTTGTAGTCATCGGCTTTGGTCGAGCCTTTAGCTGCCGCATATTCAATCAGCGCGCTGCGCACTTTGCTCATGCGCGATTCACCGAAGTAGGATTCCATTTTGCTGATGGTCATGCGCGCCTGATCGTATTTTTCCAGAGCGCATTCAAATGCCGCTTTCGAATTCCATACATCCGCTGTATCCCACTTCTTTTCAATAATCTGATCGATCGAGGCAAGAGCGGAACTGATGTCTGAAGCGTCCCTCGTGCTGGCTGCCAGATCCATTTTGGACTGCGCAAGAAGGCGGTAGAATTCGGGACTTGGCGTGGTATCGGATGTGATGGCGCTCTGCACGTATTCAAGCGTGCTTACCGCCTTGGCCGGCGCCTTGTCTTCCCGCTCCCATTTGGCCAGAAGCAGACCGGCTCGAATGAGCAGATCGTCATCCGATGCTATGGACAGACAGTTCGACATATAGTCGGCTGCTTTTTTCTTGTCCGTCGGACGGTGGTTTCTGGCTTGAATATAGTTGAGATCGGCATCGCCAAGCGCAACGCCTTCAATCAGTTTGTTCGCCTGATCATGTTTTTTCTGTTCAACAAGGATGCCCGCATAGTCGCGGATATCCGCTGTTTCGAGCAGGTTTTCGCTTCTCATCATTTCGTAGTAGCGGATTGTTTCGGGGATGTTGTTCTGATGCTCATAGGCATCCGCAAGCAGTTTGTAGCTGTCATGCTTTACGGCACTCGAGCCTTTCTGCGAAGCATTGTCAAAACCGTCAAGCATGCGGATGATCGCCCCGGTATAGTCGCCCTGCATATAGCGGGTTTTAGCAGTATAGTACGCGCTCTCGAGACGATCGGGTTCCATCTCCTCCATGCGCTGCGCTTCGGCTGCCGCTTCCGCGTATTCGCCTTTGCTGTAAAGCTTCTGCCATGATGTCTGCACTGTTTCATACGAGCGGTTTTTCTGGCTGACAAGCATCCACGCGCCGCCGCCGATCATCAGCAGACCGCAAAGCACGCCGCACCATAAAAGAATCAGACCTTTTTTGTAGCCATCGCGAATCGCGCGGACTTCCTGCTCGACACTGCCGACCTGTTTGAGAGCCCGCCATGCGTCTTCAACAGTCTGGAAACGGGCGCTCGCATCGGACTGGAGCAGACCGCGAAGCCACAGAATATAGGTTTCGGGAATCCCGCGCTGACGCAGGGCGTTCCAGTTGGGATTGGTATAGCTGTAGACCTGTCCGGTCGCCGCAAAAAACAGGATTGTGCCCAGAGAATACAAATCCGTGCACTTGTTGGGGCGGCTGCCATTGGGTCTGCCGTACTGGATGTCGTAATACGCCTGCACCAGTTCCGGAGGGGAATACGCCGGAGAAAGGCCGGTAAGAGTATCCATCGGATTGGTCGAAGAAATATTGAAATCGATCAGCACCGGATCAAGACTGCCCGATCGGATGATCAGGTTGTCCGGCTTGATGTCCGCATGAATAATCGGACTCGGTCTGCCGTAGGCATCGGTACAGTTGTGCAGCGCGGAAAGCGCGGAGCAGAGCGATTCGCTCCATCCTCTAAGCATGTCGTAACTGACGGGTCCCCGGTTTTTGATGAATTTATTGAGTGTGTCGCCGGGAATAAACTCGATGACACTGTAAAACTGACCGCGAAATTCCACCGCGTCGAGTACGCGCGGAAGACAGCGGTGAGATACGCGTTTAAGCACCTCGACTTCGTGCAGCATTGTCTGCACATTCGCCTGGCGCTTCAGCATTTTAAAAACTACATCCATACCCAGACGTTTATGCCTGCCGCGATAGACAAACGCATAACCGCCTTTCGAAAAGTTTCTGAAGTCGATGTCGTAGGTTTGGAAAAACTCCTTGTCCTCCATCATCGGTCCCCCTTTCTTTTTTCTCTTTATAGACAGGTATGTCCTGCGCAATACATTCGATTCTCTATGACGTACCGCCTTTTATCTCGCCATAAAAGAGATGCGTCACGCCCAGATCCGAAGATTCTTTGGGCGGATTTTGCCGTGTTCAAGATGAATCGTGTTTAATTTTATTTCGATTTCATCTGAATATAGATCGAGCATTTTAAAAAGCATATTCTATTTTTACATACCAAAACACCCTGTATACGGTGTTTTGGAGTCAATCAATCAAAAAGCGCCTGAAACGACGTATTTTCTTTTTGCGAAACATCAGGCTTGCGCCTGCGGTGAAGACATTCTTCCTGCAGCCTAGAAAGAATGAATGAAAGGAATATTGATATATGCAGTGTCCAAAATGTCAAAAAACGATCCCCGATGGCTCGCCTTACTGTAAATACTGCGGTTCACGCACCGATGCGCAGCCCTCGACTCCCGCTCCGAATCCTCAGGACGGATCGACATGGCACCGCCCTGTCTACGGCGGCGGAACCACTCAGCCCCGTGAATACCTTCAGCCTTCCCAGGCTCCCCAGAACGCCTCTTACGATTCGTACGCAAACGGCATGGGCGCAAACAGCGCGGCTCCAAATTACGGAACCCCGAATTACAACGCGAACAGCGCATACGGCGCCAATGCGCCGCAGGGCTTCGCAGGCTCTGGATACAATCAGGGCAGATATGGGCAGAACAGTTCCTATCAGCAGGGCCGCCGCAATGCCGGTTCTCCCCTTCCTCCAAAGAAAAAATCTCCATGGAAAGCCATCGGAATCACTGCAGGATGCCTGATCGCCGCCGTGGCGCTCTGGATCGGCGCCGGATTTATTTTCCCCGACACCGTCTGGCTGCCCGAACCGCTTGCCTCCATGGCATCGGGCAAATCCGAAAGCGATGGTGAAATCGTTTATCGTCCCGTAAACAAAACCTATACCGTTCTGCTCAACCAGTATGGACGCGTCGCTCCCTTTTCCACCGAAGAGAACACCGTTCTCTACCCTTCGGGCACCAAAGTCACCATCGTTGAACTTGGTGAAAAAGAAGGCTCGAAAGAAGTCTACGGACGCACAGGCGATGACTGGCTGCTCATCGACAACGGCAGCACGCACTACCTGCGACTGGAGGAAGCCACATCTCTGCTCGAACCGGCAGACAAAGAAGCGGCAATCGCTCCGGGGGATTCGCAGCCTGATATTTTGAAGCCTGAGGCCTCAAAACCTGAAGCTCCCGCGCAAAACGACATTGCCGCAGGCAGCGAAAGCGCGCCTGCGCCAAACATTCAGGATATCGCGCCCGCTCCCGATCCCGCTTTGCCTAAAACGGTAATTGAAGACCGGCAGCTCGCCATTCGCTCAGCGGTCCGCAGCAAGAGCAACTATTCCGGCCCTGCCTGCGCCAATATGATTCTCGACTATTTCTCGGTTTCCACCAATCAGAGAGAACTTGGCGCCGAACTCAAAACCGACACCGCGGGCGTAACGGAATACAGGCTTCTTGCGAGCGTCATCAACAGCCACCTCGACAAAAAATCGAACGTCACCTATTATCCCGTTTACGTAGAGACCAAGGATTTCAATCCCGTGATGGATCCGGCAATGGATCGCATTTACGACTGCATCAAAGGCGGATGCCCCACAACCGCCGTGCTCAACGACCCGCAGCTGACTCACTCAGACCATGCGATTTTCGTGGTGATCTACGGCTATGTCGACTATTCCGACGGTTCCCGCGCTTTCTATATTTATCCGCCAACGGAATCGGGCACTCCGCTTCTTGTCGACGAGGATCAGCTTGTTGACGCCATGGAACGATCCGGCTTCATCTGCTACCTGTACTAGACTTGATGGAAATGCGGATACTGATGATTCCGATCTGATCCATACGATCCGCATACTTCATGCAAACTGAACACGCCGCCTTATGGAAGATATTCCATAGGCGGCGTGTTTTCATTTACTTGTCTTTCTTCGCACTTTTCAAAAGCTTCGCGCTACGACTCGGTATAGCGAATTCCGAAGCAATCAGCTCGACGAGTTTCCATGCGCTTCGTTCATCGAACTGCAGCGACTGCGAAATTTTGCCTTCGAACATTCGGTCCGGCGCACCATATGTATCGATCTGGAAATAGCGCTGACCATTCTTTTCAAAACAGGAATAGGTCGCCGGAACGACACCATGAACCGATGTCCGCGCCTTCTCCAGTTTGGGCATATCCGCCGCGATAATTTTCGCCATATCCATCACCTCATGCGCAGCGATTACCGCTGCTTTTTTTTACACACTTACTGCATCCAGGATACCAGGCAGCATGATTTGCGCACCAGGTGCCGCGTAAATTTTCTGCGTATAAAAGCGCGTTTCTTTGAGGGTAGACACCAGTCTTTATTCAACATTTCATATTTTTATATCTTACTGCTCAAAAAAGCTGATCCTGTGCCAAACTGAACATAGTCCCGCGCACGCTCCTGCGCGGCGCATTCAGAAACAAGGAGTATTATGGCAATTTTTACCATCATCAATATGTATGGAGAACTTGATCCGGTTGATCTCGATCTGTTTGGCTATGGCGAAATCCGCGCAGGACGCGACGCCAAGTCCAATCAGATCGTTCTGCTTGATCCCGTGGTCTCAAGCTCGCAGCTGACAATCTTCAAAAACGCGCAGGGCTTCAGTTTCCACGACAATCGCTCAAGCAACGGCACAATGCTTGAACGAAATGGTCAGCGGTTTCTGTTCTCCGACCCCTACCAGATCACGCAGCTTATCGATGGCGATGTACTGCGTATCGGCGATCCGGACAATCCGCGCCGGCAGACCCTGATGCTCTTTACCGATCGCGGCACAGCTTCCGACTGGACACAATACGCCATCGGCGATGCGCCGGTGAGCATCGGCCATCACCCCAACAGCCTGATTCCCATACCGATTCTTCATGCGCCCGAACACATCGCAAGACTTTCCCGATCAAGTTTGGACGAGTGCCGCATCGATCTTGCGGGTGCTGTCGATGGCGTGCTGCTCAATGGCATTCCGCTTCGCGGCAGCGCGACTATTCAGGAGAAAGATGTGCTGA
This sequence comes from uncultured Allobaculum sp., assembly GCA_948467695.1. Classification (GTDB taxonomy): domain Bacteria; phylum Bacillota_I; class Bacilli_A; order Erysipelotrichales; family Erysipelotrichaceae; genus Allobaculum. The sequence goes on from CAOKFJ010000003.1 coordinate 14,203, forward strand.
CCATATGGAGCCGTCCGGTGATCTTTTCGAAAGGCTCGCTGTTCTATCGCAAGAAAACCGAAGGCATCTCTCTTTGCGCGCAGCACGTCACAAAATTTGTGCCCGCAGGCGGACGCTCGCTGTTCAACTTCAAAAAGAAAAAAATTCTCGATGACGTCACACTGACGATCGAGCCCAACCAGTTTGTCGCCATCATCGGCGGTTCGGGAGCCGGCAAGACAACGCTGATGAACGCTCTCTCGGCTTTCGATCCGAATTTTACTGGTTCGGTTCTGCTCAACGGCATGGAACTTGTGCCGAATTTCGAGCAGTTCAAAAGCGAAATCGGGTATGTTCCCCAGCAGGATATTCTTTACGAAGAATTTCCTCTGAACAAAATGCTTCAAAGCGCCGCAAAACTGCGCATGCCTCAGACAAGCACAAGCCAGCAGATCAAAGACCGCGTCCGACAGGTTCTTGAAATGGTGGATCTGACAGCGCATGAAAAAACCGTCATTTCCAAACTGTCGGGCGGACAGAAAAAAAGGGCGAGCATCGCCGTCGAACTGCTTTCCGATCCCCAGCTGTTCTTTCTGGACGAACCGACATCCGGTCTTGATCCGGGAACGGAAAAATCGCTGATGCTCACGCTCAACCGCCTCGCCAAGGAATACAACAAGACGATCGTCATGGTCACGCACAACATCAGCAATCTGGAGAAATGCGACCAGATTATCATGATGGAGTCGGGCGGACGTCTTGCCTTCATGGGACCGGTCGCGAAAGCGAAAACCTGGTTTGGCACCGACGAACTGTCGGATGTCTATCAGATGCTGTCCAGCGACCGGCAGGGACTGTACAGCCAGCGCTGGAAAAACCGCGCACAGCCCATGCGGCAGACAAACCGCCATCAGCAGCACGCCATTCGTCCCCGCGAAAAGGATACGTTCTTCCATCAGTTCGGCGTTCTTCTTTCGCGCTATTTCTCTTTGCTTTTCCGCAAGAAATCGCTAATGGCCCTGCTTGCCATACAGCCCGTCATCATCGCCGTGCTGCTCGCGCTTGTCGCCAGCGAAGACACGTTCGCGGTATACGACGATACGAAAAGCATGATGTTCTCGCTTGCCTGCGCCGCAATATGGCTCGGCCTGTTCGATACCATTCAGGACATATGCAGCGAACGCACCATCATCAAGCGCGAATACATGAACAAGCTCAAGCTTTCTTCGTATCTTTGCGCCAAGCTCGTCGTCTTCTCCTGTATCGGCATGATCCAGGCGGTTTTGATGAGCGGTATTTATATGGCGATGCTTGGACAAAGTCTCGACGGCATTCTTGTATCAAACGGCATCGTCGAAATGACAGCCGTTGTCTTCATGACGATACTCGCTTCCCAGTCGCTTGGCCTTGTCGTCAGCGCGTTAAGCCGCTCGCCGGAAAAAGCGATGGTCAGCGCGCCGTTTCTTCTGATTATTCAGCTGCTGTTTTCCGGCATCCTGTTCAAACTGGAAGGATTTGGCGAATTCATTTCGTATTTCACAATCTCGAAATGGTCCGTTGAAGGCCTTGGAAGCGTCGCCGCTCTGAACGATCTGCCTATGCGTCTCGCTCTTGAATACCCGAACCTTCCGCTTAAAGAGCGTGAAGTGGAGGCGATTTTCGAAAGCAGCGCTTCACATCTGACCATCATTCTGCTTGTTCTGGCGCTGTTTGCATTCGTTGAACTTCTCGTCTGCGCTCTCTTTTTACGGCGGATCAAAAACGATCAGCGCTAAGTCCGTCCGGCAATTCTTCGCTTTGCATGAACTGCCTTTGCGGCAGAAAATCCATTTCTGCCGGCCATCTGCTTCATCACGCCGGCAGACTGAAGATTCACGTCCCCTTTTAACCGTTACATAAAGAAAGGTTCTGTATGAAACAATCCGAGTGGCGATCGATCCATCTCATTGATATTCCGCCTTATGAAAAGCCGAAATCGCCAGAGATGATTACGATTCACCCAAACATTACGCCCCTTGCCCGTCTGAAAGATCCGTACGACTCTTCCAGGCCGGCCCGAAAACGCTATCCCTCCTCCGTCTCTTCTTACGAAGAAGACTATGCTTCAAATCGCAGTTTTGATTCCATGGCTGATGCTTCGATGGGCTGCAGCCGTTCGCGCAATGACGCCCCGCAGCCTGCGCGCTCTTTTTCGCAGATCGCGCTCGAACTCGATGGCGAACAGCTGCTTTCGAAAAATGATGCCGATGACTTCGAAGAGCCGGCATACCACGCTTCGCGCAGCATCGCCGAAGAGTTCGCCGCAAGTTCAAATCCCGAAGTTTTCTGCGAAAACGACAGCCCCATCAGCGAAGAAAAACCGGAGGAAAGCCCGGTCAGCGATGTGCTTTTCCCCTCTTTTTCCACCAGCAGAAAAGAGGAAGAACATATTTTTGACGATTCCGAAAACGCCAGTCTGCCTTACGGCGCTCCAATGGATACAGATGACAGCTCTTTTTCGCAAAGCGATGGCTTCTGGTCAAATTCCTTTGCCGCCCCGGCAGATCCTATCGGCGAGAACCGTGCAGACGACACTTCCTTTGCCGCTTCTTATGGTTACGGTTCTCCTGTCGAACACGCACCGGCATCCGCTTCTGATTTTGACGAAGAGGCGGATGACAATGCGACAAGCGTCATCAGTTCTCCCGCTGATCTGACACGAAGAAAATCGACTGCCTTTAAAGAGCGCTCGAAAAAATCTTCCCGCCAGACTGTCTCACGCGTTACACGGCAGCACTGTCCCTGGTTTTTGCGCCATCTCAATACCGGCATTGCCATGCGGCTGAGTACGCGCCCGATCATTATCGGTTCGAGCACGCGCTGCGACTATGTGATTGAATTCGACTCCAATCTTTCGCGGCGCCATCTGAGCATCGAAGTGGATGACAATCGTGTCTATGTCGAAGATCTCGGTTCCACCAACCATTCCTATATCGACAACACGCTCCTTTCCGGCCGGTGCGAACTGCAGGAAGATCAGGTGCTCCGTCTTGGCGGAAGCCAGATTTTTGAAATCCGCTACTGTGAGGAGGATTGATGATGACCCAACCATTTACCGGCGCTCTTGTTGGAAGCCGCACCTGGCACAATGGCGAAGCCATTGCTCTCGAAGAGCGCATTCCCGTATACTGCGCCATAACCGCAAACGGGGAACCCGATCTGTTTGATGAAAAACCGGACGCTCCGCTTGCCGCAGTGTATTACTGCTCTCAGACGCAGGACTACGCTGTTGTTCCCTATGCGCGCATGAGCGTATTTCTCGAAAGCGGCCAGCCTTTAGGAGCTGATCGCACTTACTATCTTCCGCGCCAGAGCGCGCTTTACTTCAAAGAAAGGACATATACCCTGATTCTGGGTTAGACATACGATGTACAACGATAAAACACTTCCCGTTAACATGCGCTTCGATCACGGAAGCGCAAATTCTCAGCCGTACAGCAATATGCAGAACGCGTCCATGCAGCCCGGCGGTTCAAACCAGAGCGCCCTGTGCAAAGCGTATGAAGAACTCGGCCGCGCCTACTACACCTACCGCTTTGAAGAACCGACACCTGAACTGATCCAGATGTTCGACCGCATCACCCGTCTGGAAAACGCAGCGGCGCAAAGCCAGAACGCGCCCGCAAACAGAACGCCTGTCAACGCTGCACCCGCGCAGATGAACGTCAATGCCGGCAATGCGCCTGCGGGCATGTACAACCAGGCGCCCCAGACGCGCAGATGTCCCAAATGCGGAACACCTGTAGGAAACGACAGCATCTACTGCGGTGTCTGCGGCAGCCGTCTTGTTTAAGCAGGGCATCCCTTCAGATACACTCGCCGCGTTTCATCACTAACTCCCGCGATTCGCCAAACAAAAAATGGATTGTTCTTTTCAAAATGAAGAACAATCCATTTTCTATATTCTGTTTTTTTAGTCGTTATCCCGGTTTTAGTTGGTCATCACGTAGTGGAACACAACATCCTTGGCCTGCATCTCGGCAAGCACCTTGTCGGTGCAAAGCGCAAAATGCCAGGGATCTTCGGCCTTTTCGCCTCGGATAAGAACCACAAATGCTTCTTCGCTGCCATCGAGAAGCTCCTGACTTGGTTCCTCGTGCTCTTTATCCCAGTGCTTGTACAGAACGTTTTCGGGATCAGTCAGCGATTCCTGTTCCAGTTCGCCGGTTTCGCCAATCCAGTAGACACCATTGTCATCAGCCGGTTTGAGCGCGCCAAGAACAAAGCATCGATGTGTTTCGAGAATTTCCGGGTTTTCCTTGATCGTGGACACAAGAACATCCAGTTCATTGTCGCTGTGCACAACGGCAAGCTCGTGTCCAAGATTGCGGGCTGCTTCACGCATCTGCTTCCAGGTCATCTGCGGCTCGGCAATGACAAATGTATGCGCCACATCCGCTCCATCATCAATACCCGGTGTATCCGATCCGATCACGCCTTGTTCCGCTCCGCCCTGTTCAGGCGTCGAATCGCCTGAATCCTGCGGTTTCTGTTCAGAGGGCTGCTGCCCGGGTTTTTCCGACGTTTTTGCCGGATCATCTTTTTTCGTATCCGGTTTGTCTTCTTTTGTCACTACGCTTGGCAGGTCAGAAGCTCTTTTAGGTCCGTTGTATACGGATTCGTTTTTGTCGTCCGTTTTCGGCTTCTCGCTTTTCTGCGAACTCGAGTCATCGTCCACTACAACCGCGACCGTGCTTTCCTTTTTCTTTTCGATTGTGGGCGGCACAAGCTGCTGCCCGTTTTCGACAGTGTTCTGCGCTACTGCTTCGCGATGATTCGGCTCAGAAGAAAACGGATTGCCAAGCAGCGCGAAAGCGAGTCCTCCGGCAACAAGAAGTCCGCCGATGGTTCCCCCGACAATCAGCGCTTTTTTCTGATTGTTTCTGCGGCGATTGGGGTTTGGCTTGCCGCCTGATGGCGTGGATGTATAGCTGTGATACATCTGCGAACCGCCTTGCGATGGCGTGCTGCCATAGGCATTGGATGGTGCAATTTGCGAGGGCTCGGTGTACATATGGTGCACGGGTCCGTCAGTCGAACGGGGTGTCATTGTCGGCTTGGGCAGACGCTCGCCGCAGCCGATGCAGAAATTGACGTCAAAAGCGTTATCTCTTCCGCATTTTGGACATTTCATAAAGTGGTCTCCTTTCCCTCATGCTGCGCGATTCGCTCGGTCTTCGAAAAAAAAAAGACCGATACGAAGCGCGATTCAGAGATTGTTTTTCATTGGAAAATAATATGCTTGCTTTGGTTAAAGTTTAATACAATCTTTTTTCATTATGATGATTTGGGAGAGGATATCTTCTGTATCTATCGAATTTGATGCCAATGTGAGTGCTTTATCCGCATATCCCTGCAGCTATTTCCCCGAACTGAATATAAAAAACACGGGTCGATCCATGTTCTGATGGAGGGCATCAAAACCGGAAACGATCCGTGCGTATTTTCTGTGGTTGAACTTACTGGCTGTTTCGCAGCGCTTTGAACTGTTCAAGCAGTTCGCGTTCTTTATCAGTCAGATCCTTGGGCACCGTGATGCGTACTTTGACGTGTTCGTCGCCGGTTGCGGATGCTGTTTTGACACCGCGTCCTTTCAGACGAAGTTTCTGCCCGGACTGGATGCCGGCAGGAATCTTCATGGTAACTGTGCCATCGAGCGTGGGCACATCGACCTGCGTGCCAAGCGCGGCTTCGATCGCGTCCACCGCGACTTCGACAAGAATATCGTTGCCTTCTCTTTTGAACGTCGAATCCGGACGGACAGTGACTTCAAGATAGAGATCCCCGTTGGCGCCGCCGTAAATGCCGGGTTCGCCTTTGCCGGGAATGCGGATCTTCTGTCCGTCGCGAATACCGGCAGGCACTTTGACATCCAGCGTAATTGGATGGGTGGTGTAGTTTCCGGCTTCATCGGGTTCGGTCACATTGAAGGTAATTGTTCGCGTCGTGCCTTTGATCGAATCCATAAAATCGACGGTAATGTTTCCATGACGGTCTTCGCCTTTGCTTGGATACTCGCGGCGCGCTCTTGAGCCGCCTCCAAAACCGCCGAAACCGCCGCCAAACAGATCATCAAAATCAAATCCGCCGCTGCTGTAGCCTGCTCCTCCGGCTCCTGCCTGACGCAGAAGATCTTCAAAGCTGAAGCCGCCCTGACCACCGCCAAAGCCGCCTCCAAAACCGCCGTTCTGGAACTGGTTGTACACATCTTCATTGAAGTTTGGATCCAGTGCGGCTTCGCCGTATTTATCATACAGCGCACGACGTTCCGGCTTGGAGAGCGTTTCATGCGCCAGATTGATTTCCTTGAATTTTTCCTCGGCATCCGGCGCTTTGTTTACGTCCGGATGGTATTTCATCGCCAGTTTTCGATAGGCTTTTTTAATTTCCTTGTCTGTCGCATCCGGAGATACGCCCAGAATTTTATAGAGTCTAGAATTGTCAGCCATACTTCAGTCCTTTCCAAAAGCTGTATGCTTTTCTGGACAGTCTGCAACGATTGTATTTGTCCTCTTTTATTTTTGAATATTTTTACGAAAAGGAATGCTGAAATGACCATGAAAGCATTCCTTTTTCCGTTCGCGTTTTTTGGGGTTGCATTTCGGGCGATACGCACAAAAATGCCGCGATGCAGACTGTCCGGGTCGCATCGCGGCAGAGATTCGTTTTGAATTAGTCCTGTTTTCTGCCGGTGAAGAAGTCTTTGATTTTCTCGAACGGTTTTTCAGGCTGAGCGGCGACATGATCACGGATCTCGGTATAGAGATCGCGTTCCCTTTCGCTCAGTTTGGTCGGGATTTCCACATTGACGGTAACGAACTGATCACCCGTATGTCTGGATGTCACAACGCCTTTGCCTTTCATGCGGTAGCGCTGACCGGGCTGCGTGCCGGCTTTGATTTCCAGATTGTCTTCTCCGAAGACGGTCGGCACTTTGATCGTCGCGCCAAGAATCGCATCCAGCGCGGAAATCGTGGTTTCAATGGCGATATCATCGCCACGGCGCTTGAAAGTCGGATCCGACAGAACGTTGATGTTCAGATACAGATCGCCGTTGGGGCCGCCATTGTAGCCGCGTCCGCCTTTGCCCGGGATACGCACCTGGGTGCCGGTTTTGATGCCCTGCGGAATTTTGACGTTCAGTTCGGTGTGACGGTATTCATAGCCTTCGCCATGACATGCGTCGCACGCTTCTTCAGGCACCTGTCCGCTGCCGCCGCAGTCGGGGCACACGCTTTCCTGACGCATCGCGCCAAGGAATGTGCTGACGGTCTCGACAATGCGTCCGCGTCCGTTGCAGTGCGGGCATGTTTTCATCTTGCCGTCTTTTGCGCCTGTGCGATGGCAGTGTTCACACGGTTCTTCATAGTCGACAGGCACTTTGATCGTGGCGCCATGGATGGCGTCCATAAAGCTGATGTCCCAGTTGCGGACAACATTTTCGCCTTTGATCGGGGATGTGTTGGCGCGCGAAGAGTATCCCGATCCGCCAAATCCGCTGGTAGCGCCGCCAAACATCGAGCGCAGAATGTCTTCAAACGGATCCATGCCGGAACCGCCAAATCCGCCAAATCCGCCAAATCCGCCGTCGAAGCTTCCGAAATTGGGATCGGTTGTTCCATAGCGGTCATATGCCGCGCGCTTCTGCTCGTCGCTGAGCACTTCATATGCCGCGTTGATTTCCTTGAAACGGTCCTCGGCATCATCGCCTTTGTAAATGTCCGGGTGATATTTTTTCGCCAGACGCTTATAGCTCTTCTTGATTTCCTCCTGCGTTGCGGTGCGGGAGACTTCAAGAATATCGTAAAGATCTTTCTGTTGATCAGCCATCAGTATTCCCTCTCGTTTCCATGTTCTCCTGCGCCGTCACAAAAGGATGGGATGCCGCCATGCGGCATCGTTTTCGGCTTGTGCGCGCAGTTTCGCATAACTTCTCTTCTCACAAGGTCATGCCGTCTGCGCAGGGCGCGGATTTTTTTATTGTAATCGTCTGAAGCCGTTTTTGCTGTGACGTATACGGTTACAGACGAGCAATCTTCAAAAAAGCTACAGAAGAGAGTTCTTCTGTAGCTTTGCGTACTGTTTCAGCCTGTTCAGCTTATCAGCTTATTTCTTTTCCGTAAACTCGGCGTCTACGACATCGTCGTCACCGTTGTTTGCGGATGCATTCTGATCTGCACCGGGCTGGCCTGCCTGCTGGTACATGGCCTGGCTGGCTGCCTGTGCGGCTTTTTCCAGATCGCCAAGCAGTTTTTCGACTTTAGCCATGTCGTTTTCGTCGAGCGCTTTCTGCAGTTCGTCGCGCATAGCTTTCAGTTCGCCTGCTTCTTTTGCAGGGATCGTGTCTTTGTTGTCTTCGAGCATCGCATCGATCTGCGCTACGAAGCCGTCGGCTTTGTTGCGGGTTTCGACTTCTTCTTTACGCTTGTCGTCAGCAGCTTTGTTGGCTTCCGCTTCTTTAACCATACGATCGATTTCGTCTTCGCTCAGACCGTTGGAGTTCTGGATGACAATCTTCTGTTCTTTGCCGGAAGCTTTGTCTTTTGCGGTTACATTAACGATACCGTTGGAGTCGATATCGAAAGATACTTCAATCTGAGGTACACCGCGGCGTGCAGGAGCGATGCCTGTCAGCTGGAAGTTGCCGAGTTCTTTGTTGTCGGCAGCCATCGGACGTTCACCCTGGAGAACTTTGATGTCTACAGCCGGCTGGTTGTCAGCAGCAGTGGAGAACACCTGCGATTTGCGTGTCGGGATGGTTGTGTTTCTGGGAATCAGCGGTGTCATCACGCCACCCATGGTTTCGATACCAAGAGTCAGCGGAGTTACGTCAAGCAGTACGATGTTATCGGACTCGCCAGCCAGAACACTGCCCTGAATTGCCGCGCCGATGGCAACAGCTTCATCCGGGTTGACGGATTTGTTCGGTTCTTTGCCGGTTGCTTTTTTAACGGCTTCCTGAACAGCGGGGATACGTGTGGATCCACCGATGAGCAGTACTTCGTCAAGTTTATCAGCAGTCAGATCAGCGTCTGCAAGCGCGCGTCTGATCGGTTCGATTGTGCGTTCAACGAGTTTCTTTGTCATTTCGTTGAATTTAGCGCGTGTCAGTGTTGCATCAAAGTGCAGAGGTCCGGCAGGGCCTGCGGAAAGGAACGGCAGAGAGATCTGTGTCTGCATTGTGGAAGACAGATCTTTTTTGGCTTTTTCAGCAGCTTCTTTAATACGCTGCATCGCCATTTTGTCGTTTTTCAGGTCGATGCCGTTTTCTTTCTTGAACTGTTCTACGATCCAGTCGGCAACAACGTTATC
>CAOKFJ010000004.1 GCA_948467695.1 uncultured Allobaculum sp.
GCGCGGTTTTGAGAATGAGAACCACTTTCATGAACTCGGATGCCTGAAACGATCCGATGCCGGGCAGCTGGAGCCATGAGTAGGCGCCGTTGACGGGCGAGGCAAAAGGCAGTGTGTGTCCGGTAAAACGGTTGAGAAGCTTGGAGAGCAGAAGATAGATGAGAACACCGATCAGAAATTTGTAGACGATCGGTATGTACTCCATGATTTTTCGGTTGGAAATGCGGGTAATGAAAAAGATCGCGCTGAAACCGACGATATACCACATAATCTGACGGCGCAGATAATACGGACCGGCTCCGTTGCGTATGAGGTTGAACGAGTTGTACAGGGCAAAGCAGCTGGTCGCAAAGAGAACGAGCAGGATGAGCAGAAAACCAAAATCAATCGAGTATGTCTTTTTTCCAATCTGGATGTTCTGTTTCAATGCCCTCACCTCCTCTTGAATTGCTTAACAGTATACCATAAGGAAAAACGCTCTTTACTTACGCCTGTGTCCGGCATTCAGCGGGCGTAGGCATGGGTGATGGTTTGATATACTTGAGAAAGAATGCATATGGATAAAACAAAATACACACCGATGATGCAGCACTATCTGCAGCTCAAAGAAGAATACCCCGATGCGATCCTCATGTACCGCCTCGGTGATTTTTATGAAATGTTTTTTGAAGACGCGAAAACTGTTTCGCGCGAACTGGATCTGGTTCTGACCGGACGCTCCGCCGGCGTGGAAAAAGCACCGATGTGCGGTGTGCCGTTTCGAGCGGCCAAATCCTATATTTCCCGTCTGGTTAAAAAAGGCTACAAAGTCGCGATCTGCGAACAGCTTGAAGACCCCAAGGAAGCAAAAGGTCTGGTTGAACGAGGAATTATTCAGGTCGTTACGCCGGGAACGCTTCTGGATGAAGAAATGTCAAAGCGCTCTTTGAACTATCTCGCCATTGTCGCTACCGACAGCTATCGCGCCCTTGTTCTGCTTTGCGAACTGTCGACAGGCGAACTGCGCTATGCCGAACTGGAAAAAGCGCTGACGCCGGTGCGCTCGCTTCTTGCCGATCTGAATGTCAAAGAAGTCGTATCTCCCCGCAAGCTGGACAAAAACTGGCAGGCTGCTTTTGCGCAGACCGAAAATCTGTCGTTTTCCACACAGGCGCCCGTTCCTTTAACGCCTTTTGACGAAAGCCTGATTCCCTATCCCGACAAGCTGATCGAAACCGCTCTGGGAACTCTGACAGGCTATCTGCAGGCGACGTCCATGCAGCATGCCGATCATCTCATGCGCATGACGCCGCTTTTTCCGGCAAGCTGCATGGTACTCGATCCGGAGACGCGCTCTCACCTCGAACTGATCCGCTCGAATTCATCGAGCAGCAGGGCGCAGTCGCTGTGGGAGTTTATGGACCGCACAAAATCCGCGCCCGGAAGCCGCATGCTTCGCGAATGGATCGAAGCGCCTTTGCTCGATGTCGAAGCGATCAATGCGCGTCAGGAAGCGGTTCAGACGCTTCTTGACCAGTTTCTCGTGCGCGCCCAGCTAAGCGACCATCTTTCATTTATTTACGATCTGGAGCGCCTTGCCACGCGCATCAGCTACCGTTCGGCAAGTCCGCGCGATGTGCTGCAGCTGAGCGCTTCTCTCGAACACGCCGCACCTATTCTCGATCTGGCAGGATGTCTGACAAGCTTTCCGATGCTTGGCGCTGTCAACGACTGCCAGGATCTGTACATGATTATCAAGGACGCGATTGTCGCCGAACCGCCGCTGACCACCAAAGACGGAAACTACATTGCCGATGGCTACAATGCCGAGCTCGATGAAGTCCGCCGCCTTGCCACGCGCAGCGGTGAAGCGCTGATGGAACTTGAACAGCGCGAACGCGAAAGAACAGGAATCAAAAATCTGAAGACCGGCTACAACCGCGTATTTGGCTACTATATCGAAATCCGCAGCAGTCAGCTTTCGCAGCTTCCTGCAGACTGCGGCTATGTGCAGAAGCAGACGCTTGCCAACAGCGCCCGCTTCACCTTTGACGAGCTCAAGCAGCTCGAAGAAAAAATCCTGAACGCGCAGGAAAAGCAGATCGAACTGGAAGAGAAGATCTTTGCCGAACTGCTCGAAACAATCAAACTTCGTCTAGCCGATCTTCATCAGCTCTCACGCGCCCTTGCGCTTGTCGATGTACTGGTCTGCCTGGCGCAGCTCGCGTCTGAAAAAGGCTATGTGCGCCCGACGTTCAACGACAAAGGCGTTATCGAAATCAGCGAGGGCCGTCATCCGATTCTTGATGAAAGAATGCCGGGCTTCGTCTCCAACAACTGGACGATGAATCAGGACTGCGATGTGTGTCTGATCACCGGACCGAACATGGGCGGCAAATCGACCTGGCTTCGCCAGAACGCGCTGATTGTCATCATGGCGCAGGCGGGAAGCTTCGTGCCCGCGCGCAGCGCGAATCTGCCGGTGTTCGACCGCATCTTCACACGTATCGGCGCAAGCGACGATTTGCTTCAGGGCAAGTCGACGTTCATGACGGAAATGATGGAAGCCAACAACGCTCTGCGTCACGCGACGAAAAACTCGCTCATTCTGTTTGATGAAATCGGACGCGGAACGGCGACATACGACGGCATGGCGCTTGCGCGTTCCATGCTCGAATACATCAGCGGTGCGCTTTGCGCCAAGACGCTTTTTTCGACGCATTATCATGAACTGACTGATCTGGAGTCGACGATTCCCAATCTTCGAAACGTGCATGTCGATGTGCGCGAGAAGAACGGAGAGATCGAATTTCTCTACCGCATTGTCGAGGGAAGAGCGGACAAGTCCTACGGCATTCATGTCGCCCGTCTTGCCGGACTGCCCAGTATGGTCATCAGCCGCGCGGACGAACTGCTGCACCAGTTTGAAGACGAGTCGCCGCTGGTCAATGTTCCCGCAAGTCTTTTCGTGATGGATCCCAACGATCTCAAACGCATGGATTTTGTGGAGGAAGTTCATCAGCTCGATGTCGACAATATGTCGCCGCGCGATGCCATCGACTACTTGTACAAGCTCAAAAAGAAAGCTGCAAAGCTTAGCTGAGCGCAAGTGTGAACGCAAAGACGTATTCATGCCAATGCATGGGCGGCTATGAAAAAACTAACCTTGAATTCAAGCAGAAGCAGTGTCTTCTGCTTTTATGCCTATTGAATAGACCGCGATGCGCGTGCTGATGCACACCGCATATGCTGGTTTGAAGCGCGCCGGATGCCGCGCGCATTGAATACGAAAACCTGCCCAGGCATCCATCGAAAATCAGCTGAAGCAGGTTAAAAAGGAGGACGCATGGGAATTATTCATGTGCTGGTTGAACAGCTCACCAACATGATCGCGGCGGGAGAAGTTGTCGACCGTCCGGTCAATATTGTCAAAGAGTGCGTGGAAAATGCACTCGACGCCGGTGCCACCGTCATTGAAATCGAGACCTTTCAGGGCGGCATTGACGGGGTGATTGTGACGGACAACGGATGCGGCATGAGCTTCGACGACGCGAAAATGGCGTTCGAGCGTCATGCCACCAGCAAGATCAGAAGCGAAGAGGAACTGTTCTCCATCTCCACCATGGGCTTTCGCGGAGAGGCGCTTCCCTCGATCGCCTCAGTCGCGCGAGTGACGCTCACCACCGCCAATGGAGAGGGCGGCACGCGCATTGTCTATGACTACGGCGAACTCGCTGTACACGAAAAGGCGGATGTGCCCAAGGGCACGCGCATCGAAGTACGGGGGCTGTTTCTGCATACGCCCGCCCGTTTCAAATACCTCAAGAAACCCAACTACGAATTTTCCGTCATCGCCGATGCCGTCAACAAAATCGCGCTCGCGCATCCGGAGGTGCGCTTTACGCTTCATCATGACAACCGTCTGGTGTTCCAGACTTCGGGCAAATCCAACCGTCTTGAAATTCTGTATCAGATGTTCGGCAAGGACGCGGCGTCGAAAGCCGAGACGTTTTCGGCATCGTCTCCCGACTTCAAAATCAGCGGCTTCGCGATGCAGCCTTCGATCAACCGCGCATCCAAGAACTACATCTATCTGTGCCTGAACGGGCGCACGATCCGTTCATGGCCGATCGTCAACGCCATTGTGGAAGGCTATCGCGAGTTCATGCCCAAAGAGCGCTACCCGATCTGCTTTCTGAACGTCGAGACCGACTTTCAGCTTGTCGATGTCAATGTTCATCCCAACAAGCTTGAAGTGCGCATTTCCAAAGAAGAGTATCTTGCCGCGCTGATTCGCGATACCATCGCTTCGCTTTTTGAAGAGCGCATACAGGCGCCTGAACTGCAAAGTGTCGAGGAGCGAAAGGAAAACCGTCCCGCCCCAGTGCGCTATGCGATGGACCCGCTGCCCGGCACGACGCTTAACGCAAACGAGCGTCCGATAGAATACGGCAGTGCGCGAAAAAACACGCAGAGCGTTATCACCGCGAATATGAATACGCATGTGAATACAGGCGCAGAAAAGTCCCATGCAGCCGGATATGCAAAATCTGAAAATCAGATTTCTGGCGGATCTGCGCATTCATATGGCGATCGGAAATCGGAAAACGACTTTACCTATCATAACAATCAGAAAAAAGCGGAAGATCTCGCATTTCTCGATCCCAGATTTCTCTCGAGGGCGCAAAGCGGTCTGGATGCGATCACAGGAAAATTATCTGATGAAAAAAGCGCTGATCCTATAGCGGGAAGCGTCCCGTCCTATCCTGCAGGAACCGTATCACACGGCAGTTCGCCAGCGCCTGACGCTCTAAAGCCGACAGCTTCTTCTCCGGCATCCAGCACGGAGAATACGGTGTCTTCAGATGCATCAGGCAGTCAGAAACCGACGGCGCCAAGTGCTCAAAGCAATGCGCAGGCGCAAAGAGAAAGCGCGCAGCCCGACAAACCGGACGCTTACGCTCCCGCCTATCCGTCCGGAACAACGCCGCCGCAAAGCAGAGCGGACGATGCAAGACGCGGCGCGAATTATTTTAAAGAGCTTCACATTATCGGACAGCTCAAGGATTCCTACATACTGTGTGAGGATGATCAGGGACTGGTCATCATCGACCAGCATGCAGCTCAGGAGCGCGCCAATTTCGAGCGCATACAAGCCGCATTCGAAAAGCCGCCCGTTATGCAGCCGCTGATGATTCCGATCACCAAACCGGTGCCCCAGAGCATGATCGCCATGGTCGACCGCCTCAATGAAGCGACTGGCCGATACGGTCTTCATTTCGACGTGCTCAATGCTTCGCTGGTCATCCGCGAGATTCCCTCGTGGATGCTCCAGCTCAATACCGAACGTTTTCTCGACGACCTTCTTTCCTGGTTCTCCACGCATCAGGATGTGAATATGCAGGAACTGCAGCGTCACCTTGTCGCGACAACCGCCTGTCATTCCTCCATCCGCTTCAACCGCCCGCTGACCATGGCGGAGATGGAAAAGGTCATCGAAGATTTGTGCCAGTGCCGGCAGCCGTATCACTGCCCTCATGGAAGGCCGACCGTCATCACGCTGTCGCTCAAGCAGCTGGCAAGGGAGTTTGAACGTGCATAAAGTTATCGCCATTGTCGGACCGACCGCTTCGGGCAAAAGCTCGCTGGCTGTCGAAGCCGCAAAACGTCTTGGCGGAGAGATCATCTCCGCGGATTCCATGCAGGTGTACAAAGGCATGGATATAGGAACCGCGAAGGTTCGTCCTGAAGAAACACAAGGTATTCCGCATTATCTGATCGATATTCAGCCGCTGGATGTTGCGTGGAATGTGCGGACCTTTCAGACGATGTGCCGCGAGAAAATCGAAGACATCTGCGCCAGAGGCAAGGTGCCGATTCTGTGCGGCGGAACAGGTCTGTATGTCAAAGCCGCCATGTACGACTACGCATTCTGCGAAGAAAGCGACAAGGCGGCAGACGAAGAGAAAATGAAAGAGCTCGAGACGAAGACCAATCAGGAGCTCTATGAACTTCTTGAACAGAAGGATCCGCAGGCATTGGAAAAAATTCACATCAACAACCGCAAGCGCCTGCTTCGCGCCGCGCTTATGGCGCTCTCCGACACACCCAAAAGCGCCAGAGAAAATGTACAGAAACACGAGCCGGTATACGACCTGTTCATGATCGGACTGAAGAGCGATCGCGCGCTGGAAATCGAGCGCATCAGCCGGCGCGTGGATCAGATGTTTGATGAAGGCCTGGTCGATGAAGTATCCGCGCTTTTTTCCAGTGAAGAAAGCCGGACATGGAACAGTTTCCAGGGCATCGGCTACAAGGAGTTCGCCGACTGGTTTGAAGGAAAAGCAAGCCTGGATGAAGTGCGCGAACAGATCAAAATTCACACAAGGCAATATGCCAGAAGGCAGATGACGTGGTTCAATCACCAGATGCCTGTGCGCTGGTACGATCCTGCCGATCGCGAAAAAATTCTGAATGAACTGGAGGAATGGTATGGATAATCACTTTAAACGCACCGCGCTTCTTTTTGGAGAAGACGGCATTGACACACTCGCAAACAGCTGCGTCGCCATCGCGGGATGCGGGGGCGTCGGCTCGTTTGCGATCGAGGCGCTTGCTCGAAGCGGTGTGGGAAAACTCGTTCTGATCGATATGGATACGGTCGAGGAAACAAACATCAACCGCCAGCTCTGCGCGCTTGAAAGCACAGTCGGACAGGCGAAAACCGAGGTGCTCAAAGCGCGCATCGCCGACATCAATCCCCATGCGAAAGTGATCATTCACACCGGCTGGTACGATGCGAATCTCAATGACTGGCTGCTCGAACAGAAGCCGGATTTCGTACTTGACTGCATCGATTCCATTCCATCCAAAAAGGATCTGATCCGCTTCTGCCTTGAGAACAAAATTCCGTTTATCGCATCGATGGGCATGGCAAGACGCTTTGATCCGACGAAACTGGAAATCCTCGAACTCGAAAAAACAAAAGGTGATCCGCTCGCCAAAATCATGCGCGTATGGAAGCGCAAGGAGAAAATCAGAGGAAAAATCCCGACGGTCTGCTCGAGTGAAATTCCTATCGACATGATCGAGGGCGAGCCGCTTCCTTCTTCGATTTTCGTTCCCGCAAGCGCCGGTCTGCTTATGGCATCGCACGCGGTTAAAGAACTTCGACGCCTTTCGCAGTCCGAAAAATTATCCGAAAGCATAATTTCCTCTCCCACGCAAAACAATGAGAAAATAGATAAGAATCCATTGCATGCGCAGGCAGAAACCACTGTCTGCCAGGGAGATGAGTAAATGAATACAATGACCATCCAGCTTCTTCTGCTGGTGATACTTCTTCTGCTTTCCGCCTTCTTTTCATCGGCGGAAACATCGCTGGTCGCCGTCAACAAGATCCGCATACGCACGCTGGCCGACCAGGGAAACCGCAAAGCGAAGATCGTGCTGCAGATTTTTGAAAACGAGTCGAAAATGCTGTCGGCGATTCTGATCGGCAACAACCTCGTCAATACGTTCATGGCGTCTCTTTCATCCATGATCGCCTACCAGTTCGGCGGATATGCGGTCTCGATCGCGACCTTTCTGATCACGTTTCTGATTCTGGTGTTCGGCGAGATCACACCGAAAACGCTGGCGACGCGGGAAGCAGAGCGCTTCGCGCTCAACTACGCGCCCGTCATCCGTTTCCTGATGCAGATTCTCACGCCGGTCATCTGGTTCATCAATCTGTTTTCGAGCATGATTCTGCGTCTGTTCGGCGTGCGCGAAGACAAGAAAAACGCGCAGATCACGGAAAGCGAACTGCACACGATTCTGGATGTGTCGCATGAAGAGGGCGTCATTGAAGCCGACGAGCGCGATATGATCCGCAATGTGTTCGACTTCACGGATGCCAAAGCCAGAGAAATCATGGTGCCCCGCGTGCATGTCACTTCTGTAGCAAGCGATGCGACATGCGCCGAGCTCAAGGCGATTTACGATCGCGATCACTTCACGCGTCTTCCGGTGTATGAGGGCAATCCCGACAACATCATCGGCATTCTCAATATGAAAGATCTGATTTTTCACGATCCCGATCAGCCGTTCGATCTGAAGAAGATGCTGCGAAAACCGTATTTCACGATTGAAAACAAAGGCATCAACGAACTGCTGCAGGAAATGCAGAAAGACCAGTACAACATGACGATTGTGCTGGATGAATACGGCGAGCTTGCCGGCATTCTGACGGTCGAAGACATCATTGAAGAAATCGTCGGCGAAGTGCAGGATGAATTCGATGCTGCGGAAAACGACAACATCATTCAGGTGGCGCCGGGCAAATACAAAGTCAAAGGCTATCTTTCTCTGCATGATCTCAACGATGAACTTTCGCTCGATCTCGACAGCGAAGACTACGATTCCGTCGGCGGTCTGCTTATTGAAAAGCTTGGACGCTTTCCAACGCTTGGCGAAAAGGTCGAACTCGATGACGGTGTCGTCATGCGGGTAACATCTCTGCAGAAAAACCGCATTGAACAGGTTCTGCTCGAAATTCCGGCAAGAGAACATCCGGCATCGGCCGATGAAGAAAGCGGAACGGATGATGGCGATCATGCGTCCGGACCATCAAAGTAGTTTCGTATGACGCCAGTCCATGCGCACAAAAATCCTCGTAAATTAAAATTCAGAGAACAGGAAAAAGCTCTTCTGCAGGCGGTATGAACCGTCAGAACAGAAGAGCTTTTCTGTGTAATGTGCATACGGTCTACTGAAGGGGAAGACCGGTATTGGGATCAATGAGTGATGGATCAGCGTTTGGATCAGCAGGAGCGCCGGTATCGGCAGGGACCTGGGCATTTGGATCCGCCGCACTGGCATCTGTATTGCCATCAGTCTGGGGAATGGCGGGATCAGGCGTTTCGCTTTGCGGTGCCTCTGCGGGAGTCTGGGAAGAGATTTGCGAAGAAACCTGGCTGGAAGCGGCAGAGGAGTCCTCTTTTTTCTTCAGCGGCTTTCCGTTGCGGAATTTCGGATTGACGAATTCGGGCGCATCAGGATTTTCCATGATGTAGTCCGAGATGGCAGCCGCAATGGCTTTGGCGACTTTGTTCTGCATTTCCTCATCGGTGAGTCGTGCAAGGTCGCTCGCATTGGTCATATAGCCAAGCTCGATCAGGATCGAGTGGATATCGGACATGGACACAAGCTGAAGCAGTTCATAGTCGATGATCTGGTAGTTTTCCGCCCAGCCGATCGATGTCATGTTGTCGCGGAAATCTTCGCTCAGTTCGCGCGCGACGGGATCGTCCGGGTTGATGAAGAACACCGTTCCTTCCACAGAGGGATCGCCGTCATAGGAATTGCAGTGAAGGGAAACGAAGTAGTCCGCGTTTGTTTCGCGCTGCTGTGCGAGGCGGTAGTCGAGATCCTCCGATTCGACGCTGCCCCAGAACACGTTGTCGTCGGTGCGTATGTATTTGACTTCGATCTGCGGGTTGAGTTCGTTGAGATATTTGCCGACTTTGTTGGCGATGGTCAGGTTGAGATCCTTTTCGAGAATACCGCCGGGCGTCGGTTTTCCGCCGTCCATTCCGCCATGTCCCGCATCGATGAGGACTGTGGCAACCGTTTTTCCGGTATTGGGATAGGTTTTGTAGCGGGGATCGGATCCTGAAGAATGGTCGGTATGACCGGGCAGATTGTTCGCGACCGGATCGGTGCCGCCGGGATTGCTCAAAGAGGAATAGGCGCGCACAAACAGGGTGGAATAGAGCACCACCGATGCGGCAATCAGACAGGTCAGGTACAGAAAGATAACCGAAGGTTTGGTGTTCGGTCTTCGGCGCACGCGCTTGCGCACGGTCTTTTTTGTATTGGCGGGCATAAAAACCTCCTTTGCGATGAGCCGCCTGGGCGGCATGAGAGATTAGTGTTTAAAGAGAGGGCATCGGGTGCATTAGGAAGACGCACCGCATGCCAAATCAGTTCTGAAGCTGTTCGATGTTCTGCTTCTGGCGCGAAGCGTAGGCAGGCGCATCGGGATTTTCGAGGATGGTATCGGACAGAGCGGCAGCAGCGGCAGCTGCTGCTTCTTCCATTTTCCGATCATCTTCAAGCAGGCGCAAATCGCCGGCATCATTGAGCGCGCCAAGATCGAGTTCGATTGCGTGGCAGTTGGATGTGGCGATCAGCTGCAGCGGGTACTGCGATGTGGTCAGCACACCGCGCGAATTCGCATAGCCGATCGAAGCGAAGTTGCTTTCGATTTTCTGCGCGATCAGCTGCGCCATCGGATCATCGTCATTGATGATCATCTGAAAGCCGGATTTTCCGTCTTCAAAGGCATGGGCGTGAAGCGAGATGAAATAATCCGCTCCGGTTTCTTCCTGCATTTCTCTGCGGGCGATGGTGTCGTTCCATACGCTGTCGGCAAGCGCTGTGTCCTGATCGCGCACGAGCAGGACCTGAAGGTCAGGGTTCTGGTATTCGAGATGCGCTTTTAGGCGTCTGGCAAAATCGAGTGTCACGTTTTTTTCAAGCAGTCCGTTTTTGGCGCCGTCACCAAGATCCGATCCGCCGTGTCCGGCATCGATCAGGATGGTTTTCACATTTTCTCCGTTTGCTTCGCGGCGTTCAAATCCGAAATCGCTCGCGGCGCTTTCAAGAAGGATGCCGCTGTCTGTGCTGTTCTGGTCAGAGACGGACTCTTCGCTGTGGGGTTCGTTTTCGTTCGAATCGGCATTCGAATTCAAAACTTCGGTCGATGCATTTTCCAAAGAAGCGTCGCCGGCATTTTCTGTTGGATCAGAAACGTCAGTTTTTCCCTCTTGCGATAAAAGAGAAGTGTCGTTTGTTAAAGGCGAATCAGTATCAAGCGCGTTCTGGCTGCCGCTGGAGGCAAATGCAGTCGCGTGCAGGGCGGAGTCGATGCGCTGTTCTTCAAGCTGTCTGGCAGCCTGCGCATAGGCTGTGGCGCGGCTTTTTCGGGCGTAGGCGGCAAGGGACAGGCCGATCAGGCCTGCGGAATAGAGAGCCGCTTTGATGGACAGTTTGAGGCGGCGTTTTGGCTGTGTGTTCATAGCGTCGTCCTTTCTGTTCGCAGTTCTGCGTCTAGTCATTGTACCACACTCCATTTTGGCATAAATGGGCGCGGGCAATGGGAGAATGCAGATCCAGAAAGATTAAAACATGGATACATAAAGAATTTTTTAAATTTGAGCATTTTTGGAAAAGAAAAAAGAAAAACGCCCCTCAGGCGTTTTCAAAAAGGGCGGTTCCAAGGCGCACCATATTGCTTCCATGTTCAATGGCAAGCGCGTAGTCGGAGCTCATGCCCATCGAGCAGAAATCGAAGTGCTCGCGCTCTGCTTTGTGTTTCTCAAAAAGATCATGCAGGAAATCAAACTCTTTCGCGTTCAGCTCGGGATCCTGGCTGTGGGAGGCGATGGTCATCAGACCGCGCACGCGCACATGCTCGAGAGTGTCGCAATAGGCGAGCAGGTCGTCGAGTTCATCGGCCGGAAGTCCGGTTTTGTTTTCGTCTTCTTTCGAGACTTTGACTTCAATCAGAATATCCTGCACAAGATTGTGCTTTGCAGCCTGCTTTTCGATTTCGGCGGCAAGTCTGGTCGAATCGACAGATTCGATCATCGACACTTTGCCGATGATGTATTTCACTTTGTTTGTCTGCAGATGGCCGATGATGTGCCAGTCGTAGTCTGGATTGTATTTGTCCAGAAACTCCTGCACGCGGTTTTCGCCGAATGTCCGGACACCCAGACGATACAGTTCATCCACTTCTTCGCGGGTATGTTTCTTGGTGACCGCAACCAGTTTTACATTCGGATCGGCAAGACGTTCTTCAATCAGTTTTGTATTCATTTTTATCTGTTCCTTTTTTCGGCGCGGCAGACAGATTGCCTCTGTCCTGAACGCGCCGGATTTCTCTTGAATGCGTATATGAAATGCTTATGACATTTTACGCCATGTCAGAGAAAGGCGTAATGATTTGAGCGCAAGTCATTAGAAGAGCGTCGCCTGGCTGAATGCGCCTGAGGCATTCAGAACAGGTGCGGCATTCTCGATGAGCTGATGCGCTCTGGCTTCGTCAAAAATCCATGGCGCGACCTGATCCTGTTCCAGAATAACCGGCATGCGGTGATGATAGGGCGAAACAGAGAGGTCGGCAGGGCGTGTCAGGATCACAAACTGCTCATCGATCGCGAGCGCCGCAAGATACATGGGGCGTCCATCCGGCTGCGTGAAACTGATTTTCTGCTTGTCGGGCGTCCATTCATAAAAAAGGGAAGCCGGGACGGCGCAGCGCGCATGTCTCCAGGCATAAGCGAACATCCGTTTTTCAGACGCGGTTTCCGCACGGGCATTGATGATCAGCTTGTTCATGGATGTTGATTTATAGCCAAAAGGCATTACGGCGCAGGAAAGTCTGCCGTCTTTTTTCGTGATGACAATACAGGGCATGGATGGATAGATTGTGCCGAATTTGAAAGCGAAGGAAAGCTGTTCCCAGCCGGGAACCATCAAATCGAGAGCGGATGACACATCTTCATCAATCAGAAAACGACCGCACATGCAAAGCACCTCTTTTCTTTTTCGTGTGGGAAACGCGATGGTATCGTGCATATTCATTTTATCAAAGGCGCCGCAGCGCATCTGTGTGCAGCCCGCTGCTTGTCGGGCAGGTCGGCATGTCCGATGGCGGTGTTATATATCGTAAGGAAAGATAGTTCAAAGAGATCGCAATTGGTTCATCGCGCCGACATTGATACAATATTTCATTAGAGTTACCATTGCGCCCGCAAGGCGCGCTTGAAAGGACGGTACGGGTATGAATAAAGGAATTCTGATCGCATTTGAAGGCAGCGACGGCGCCGGCAAGAGCACAGCGCTTCGCGCGCTCGCCGCACATCTCGAAGAAGAAAAAATTCCGTTTATTACAACCAGAGAACCGGGAGGCTCGCCGCTTGCGGAAAAAATCCGCGCGCTTCTGCTCGACCCCGAAAATGAAATCGACGGACGCACCGAAGCGCTGCTGTACGCGGCAAGCCGGCGCGATCATCTCAAATCAACGATCCTTCCGGCAATGGAGCAGGGCAAAGTGGTGCTCACCGACCGTTTTCTCGACTCGTCGCTTGCGTATCAGGGCGCGGGAAGGGAACTTGGCGAAGATGTCGTGGAACAGCTCAATGATTTCGGCCTGGAGGGCTTTCGTCCCGACGCCATTCTGTTCTACGACCTTGATCCGCAGATTGGAAAAGCGCGCATTGAAGCGCGCGGCGATATGAACCGTCTCGATATGGAAAGCCTCGCGTTTTTCCATCGCGTGTGCGACGGTTTTGCCGGACTTCTGCGCGATCATCCCGACCGCTACATCGTCATCGACGCTTCGCAGAGCATGGACGATGTAGCCAAAGACACGATTGAAAAAACAGATGAAATTCTCAGGCAGGCAGGCTATGGTCGATAAGCAGAAGCTCAAAGAGCGTCAGCCGGTCGCCTGGAGAATTCTTTCCAATGCGCTCAAATCCGGACATATATCCCACGCCTATATGTTTTACGGACAGAAGGGACCGGACCAGAGCCGCATGGCGCTGCTTTTTGCGCAGTCTCTGGTGTGCGAACACCCGGATGAAGATGGTTTCGCGTGCCAGCAATGCGATACGTGCAGACAGATGGAACGTGAAATTTCACCTGATTTCTACTGGCTTCATCCCGGCGGAACCCGTTCGCGCAAGCCGATGACGCGCAAGGAGCTCGATGCCTGGTGGAAAAACCAGACGCTTGAGCCGGAAAAGAAGAAGACGTGGCGTCTGCGCAAAGAAGACATACAGAATCTGCAAGACACATTCTCGTATACCTCTTCAACGACAACGGGCAGACAGATTTATCTGATCGAACAGTACGAGGAGGCAACGGCTTCCGCGTCCAATACCCTGCTGAAATTTCTGGAAGAACCCAAAGACAATCTGACCGGCATTCTATGCACCGGCGCGATCAACATGGTGCTTCCCACCATTGTTTCGCGCTGCCAGCTTATTCCACTGCGCGCTCCGGCGCGTTCGGCGCTTGAAGAGCAGATCGGCGAACTCATCGAAGATGAAGAACTTGTCTCGATTCTCGCAAAAGCCGGCTACGACAATGACCGGATCACTTCACTGCTTGAGGGCGAGGCGCTGTTTGAAATTCGTCAGGCAGCGCATGACTACTGGAATGCGCGTTCAACGCATGGAGCGATCGTCCGTCTGGAAACCGGTGTGTTTGC
Source organism: uncultured Allobaculum sp. (assembly GCA_948467695.1). GTDB lineage: Bacteria > Bacillota_I > Bacilli_A > Erysipelotrichales > Erysipelotrichaceae > Allobaculum. The sequence continues at coordinate 14,246 of CAOKFJ010000004.1, forward strand.
CAAAGGCGCATTCGGCTCCCGAGAAGCGGTGGTCTTTTTTCTCAACTGCCTGCTTTACTTTGCCGAGCAGGAAAACCGAAGCGATATCAAAGCGCTTGAAGAGCGCACGGTGCTTTTAGAAAGCATTGATGCCATGCGTCTTCCGCTTGATCCTCTGCTTCTTGTTGAACGCACCGCGCGCGATCTCAAGCGCATTTCACAGCGCCGGTAAATTTAAAAGGATCGGCTGCGGCATAAAAGCGTCTTTCAAAGACTGTCTGTCCGACGATCTTTCGTTTAGCCATAAGGCACTGCCGCATGGCATTTCATATCAGTACAGATCTGCTGCATCCATTTGCATGGGAGCAGCTTTGCATACATGCTTGCGCATCGGCGTTTTCTGATGAAGCGAATATGCGCAGGAAAGGAGAAGGCATGAACAAACCCGCTGCGGCGCCTGTCAAGAAGGCCGCCAAGCCCAAAACATACCCGTACATTGTCTACATTCAGTTTGACGGGTCTAAAAAAGCCTATACATTCGGCACCACGCTCGAACACCATACCGGCGAGCAGGTTGTCGTCGAAACGGTGCGCGGTCAGGAGATCGGCACCGTATACGTTCCCTCGATGCCGTATGACGCATCCAAAGTCAAAGGCGAGATCAAGGGGATTCTGCGCAAAGCGACTGAAAAGGATATTCAGAGCAAAGCGCAGAATGAAGAAGAAGCAAGACGCGCGTTCGATATCTGTCTTGAAGCCATCGAGCGTCTGCATCTCGATATGCATCTGATTTCATGCGAGTACACGCTCGACCGTTCAAAAGTCATTTTCACCTACGTCAGCGACGATCGCGTGGATTTTCGCGGTCTGCTTAAGGAACTTGCCGCAAGCGTCAGCGGACGCATCGAACTGCGCCAGGTCGGTCCGCGAAACAAAGCGAAGCTTGTGGGCGGCATCGGCAGCTGCGGCATGGAATGCTGCTGCAGCCGTTTCATGAGCGATTTCGATACGGTATCGATCAATATGGCAAAAAACCAGCTGCTCGCGCTCAATATTTCCAAGCTGTCCGGTCAGTGCGGAAAGCTGAAATGCTGTCTGCGCTTTGAAAACGACGCCTACAGCGAACTGCGCCGCAATCTGCCCAAACTGAACTCGCAGATCGAATTCAACGGCAGCCGCTACCGCATCAGTTCCATGAACGTGCTCCAGAAACAGGCAAAACTTGAAAACAGAGAGGAAACACTGTTTGTCTCTTTCGACGAACTGTTCCCCTCAAGGAAGAACGATGATGAACCGGCAGAAAAGCTTTGAAAATCCCGCAGCGCCCGCGCTGTTTCTTGTTCCGACACCGATCGGCAATCTGCAGGAAGTTTCGCCCCGCGCAAGAGCGGCGCTTGAAGAAGCGGATGTCATCGCCTGCGAAGATACACGCAATTCCGGTCAGCTGCTCAAGACGCTCGACATTCGCAAGCCGCTGATTGCGCATCACGAATACAACGCTTCGGCAAGCTCGAAGGGCATTCTGAAGCTGCTTGAAGAAGGAAAAAAAGTCGCTGTCATTTCCGATGCCGGCTACCCGCTCATTTCCGATCCGGGAAGCGAGCTGGTGCGCGAGGCTGTACAGGCGGGTTTTGCGGTCGTGCCTGTATCGGGTCCGAACGCGGCGCTTGATGCGCTGGTCGCTTCCGGTCTGGATCCCGTGCACTTTATGTTCTACGGTTTTCTGGATGCCAAAAGTACGAAGCGCCTGCGCGAACTGGAAGGACTCAAATCCTTTCCCTACACCATGATTTTTTATGAAGCGCCTCACCGCATCGACAAGATGCTTGAAGACATGAAAACCGTCTTCGGCGATCGCCGTATCTGTCTGGCGCGCGAACTGACCAAACTGCATGAAGAATTCCTGCGCGGAACCATTTCGGAAATTCTCGAAGTGTGCACCGACCTGAAAGGCGAAATGGTCGTGGTTGTGGAAGGATGCTCTTTGGAAGACGAAAAGACGCTCGATGAGGTCGTGGATATGGCGATGCAGCTTGCCGCAGAGGGGATGAAACCCAAAGCCGCAGCGGCGAAAGCCTGCCAGGATAGCGGATTTTCCAAAAACGAGGTGTATCAGGAAATGATGCGCCGCAAAGACAAAGAATAGAAAGACAAAGAACAGGCGGAATATTCCTTTTTGAAGGCATATTCACAGTCTCTTCAAAAATATGATGATCGAAAAAAGTGCGAACACGCTCAATCCAGAAGCGTTCGCGCTTTTTGTCATGTCAGAAAAAGCGACTCGCAAGACTCGATTTCGTTTTCAGATTTGATTCGTTTTTCTACAATACAGAAGAGTGATTTATTTTTGTTTTCCATCTTGTGCAAAGGAGTTTTTCATGAAAACTGTTCTCATGTTTGAAAATCTGCCTATGGCAAAACGAGCGGAATTTGCCGCCCGATATGACAATCTTCAGTTCGTCTATGGCGATGATCCAAACTGGCCTGATGTCCTGGAGCATGCCAGCGCTATCGTCGGTTTTATTCCCGAACCCTGGCGCGATCAGCTCAAAGAGATCCATTTCCTTGAACTTGTGCAGCTGCCTTTTGCCGGCTATGAAGGCTGGGAAGAAAAAGTCAGCTGTCCGCTCGCCAATGCATCCGGGGCATTCGGTCTGGCGATTTCCGAGTATCTGATCGGCACAATCCTTTATGTCTATCGTCATATGGAAGAAATCCGCCGCCGGCAGAAGCAGAAAGTCTGGAATCGGAATCTGGGGGATATTGATTCGATTTACGGCAAGACCATTCTGATTGCGGGATGCGGAGATGTAGGTTCCACCTTCGCGAAAAAGGCGCAGGCTTTAGGGGCGTACACCATCGGCGCCGCTTCCAGAATCCGACCAATTGAAGGCTTTGATGAAGTCATCACGATTGATCAGATCGACGACAGACTGCCCGAAGCGGATATCTTTGTCGGCGCTCTTCCCTCGAATGCAGCGACACGACATCTGATCACCACACAGTCGTTTGAGAGAATGAAACCGGACGCGCTGTTTATCAATGTCGGGCGCGGGGCACTTGTCCCTCTTTCCGTTCTTGAAGAAGCCATCGAGCATAAGCGTGTACGGGCGATGATTCTTGATGTGTGCGAGATTGAACCGCTGCCTCAGGATTCTCCGCTCTGGGACAACGAGAATGTGCTGATTACACCGCATCTTTCCGGCGACTGCTCTCTGCCCGAAACGCGCCGCCTTTTGTGGGAACTGATTGAATACAATCTCGATGCGCTCAATTCGGAAAAACCGTTTCGCAATATCGTCAACGCGGATCGCCTGCCTGAGGCAGAGTAGACAGATCTTCAGTACGGCATGCCGCCATGAGCGAAATCGCAATGAAATCCTGAATGGATGGTATAGTCGTTGCCGCTTGAAAATGAAATAAACAAAAGGCTGATCTTTGTTTTCAAAACGAAAGGTCAGCTTTTTGCGGTGCGCAACTTTCAAGCACACATGTTTGGAAATGATTTTTTATTGTGGTACAAATGAAGAGACTGACGCACTATTTCTGCGCGTTGCGCAATGTTCCTCGTTTTGACGGCAGCTGAGCACAGCTTGTGAACTGTCGCGGACATGCATGTCATGGCGCGTGTTCGCCTGCGAGTGCGACAATACGGACAGAACAGATTCTGATGAAGAGACCATGAGAATCTGTGCAGAAATACCAGTACCGATCGAATTCGATCGAAAAAACAAACCGTGAAACAAAACCATCGCAAACAGCGAATGAAGCATAAATATAGAAAGAAGGGATTGTATGGAAAATGTCATTCACATTCAGGGAGCTCGTGAAAACAACCTGAAAAACATCAGTCTGGATCTTCCCAAAAACAAGCTGATCATCATGACAGGCGTTTCGGGCAGCGGAAAGACGTCGCTTGCGTTCGATACGATTTATGCCGAAGGCCAGAGACGCTACATGGAATCGCTGTCGTCCTACGCCCGCCAGTTTCTCGGTAATTCCGAGAAGCCGGATGTCGATAAAATCGAAGGTCTTTCGCCGGCGATTGCCATCGATCAGAAAACCACTTCGCACAACCCCCGTTCCACAGTTGGAACGGTTACCGAAATCTACGACTACCTGCGCCTGCTGTATGCGCGCATCGGCGTGCCGGTATGTCCCGAGCATGGTGTGGAAATCACCGGACAGACCGTTACCGAGATGGTCGATCAGGTGATGGAACTGCCGGACGGCACACGCACCACCATTCTCGCGCCGATTGCCCGCGATAAAAAAGGCACATTCAAGGATGTCTTTGCCAAGCTGATGAAAGACGGATTTCTGCGTGCAAGAGTCGATGGAGAAATCCGTCTGCTTGAAGAGATCGAACCGCTTGAGAAAAACAAGAAGCATACGATCGAAGTTGTGGTCGACCGCATCATCAAATCCGACAACCGCAGCCGCTACTACGATTCCATCAATACCGCGCTCAATCTGGGCGAGGGCATGGTGGAAGTCATGACACCGGATGACACACTGCTTTTCTCCTCCAACTACGCCTGTAAAATCTGCGGCTTTACCGTACCGAAACTCGAACCAAGACTGTTCTCGTTCAACGCGCCCATCGGTGCCTGCCCGATGTGCAAGGGTATCGGCTCGATTCAGAAAGTGGATCTCGATCTGCTTATCCCCGACAAGACCAAGACACTGAATGAGGGCGGCATCGCCTACTTTAAAAACAGCGCCGGCACCGCAAACCAGGAATGGCAGCGCATGGAGGCGCTTTGCGAACACTACGGCATCGATATGAACAAGCCGATCGGAAAGCTTCCCAAAAAGCAGCTCGATATTCTGCTTCACGGCTCGAAAGAACCGATCGAGTTTACGATCTACAACGGAAAAGGTCTTGAGCGCCAGTACAATGAGCCGATCGAAGGCATCGCCGATATGATTGAACGCCGCTATCTCGAAACGGGATCGTCCTGGTCGCGCGACTGGTATGAATCCTTCCTTGGCGAAGCGGTATGTCCCTCCTGCCATGGCGCGCGTCTGAATGATCAGGTTCTGGCGGTGCGCATCGGCGGAAAGAACATTTATGAATGGACACAGATGTCGGTTGTCGAAGCGATTGAGTTTATCGATCAGCTTGAACTGACACCGGCGCAGAAAAAAATCGCCGAACTCGGTCTCAATGAAATCCGTTCGCGCCTGAGCTTTCTGAAAAACGTCGGCCTGACGTATCTGACACTCGACCGCCTGGCATCCACACTTTCCGGCGGCGAAAGCCAGCGCATTCGTCTGGCGACACAGATCGGCTCAAGGTTGACCGGTGTGATGTATGTTCTGGACGAGCCGTCCATCGGGCTTCACCAGAGGGACAACGACCGTCTGATCGCTTCGATGAAAGAAATGAGAGATCTTGGCAATACGCTGATTGTCGTTGAACATGACGAAGACACGATGCGCGCGAGCGACTACATTGTCGATATCGGACCGGGCGCCGGTGTGCATGGCGGAACGGTTGTCGCGACAGGCACGCCGGAAGAAGTGATGGAATGCGATGATTCGATCACTGGACGCTTCCTTGCTGGAAAAGAAAGCATTGACTATCCGACCATTCGCCGCAAAGGCAACGGCAAGACGCTCGATATCGTCGATGCCTGGCAGAACAACCTGCGCCATGTGAATGTTTCCTTTCCGCTTGGCACGCTGACGGTTGTCACAGGTGTTTCCGGATCGGGAAAATCTTCGCTGGTGACTGAAGTGCTCACGCATGGCATTCAGCATCATTTAGGCAAAGTCCGCGTCAAACCCGGACTTGCAAAGCGGATTGACGGTCTTGAGGAAATCGACAAGCTGATCGAAATCTCCCAGGAACCGATCGGACGCACGCCAAGGTCCAATCCGGCGACATATGTCGGCGTCTTCGACGACATCCGCGATCTGTTCGCGCAGACACGCGAAGCAAAACTGCTTGGCTTTACCAAGTCGCAGTTCTCGTTCAACGTCAAAGGCGGACGATGCGAAGCGTGTCAGGGCGATGGAACCCGCAAGATTTCCATGCACTTCCTGCCGGATGTGTATGTAGACTGCGATGTGTGCCACGGCAAGCGCTACAACGAAGAAACACTTCAGGTGAAATACAAGGATAAAACCATTTCCGATGTTCTGGAGATGACGGTGGAAGAGGGCATTGAATTCTTCAGCGAAATTTCCCGTATCCGCCACAAGCTCCAGACGCTTGCAGATGTGGGACTGTCCTACATCAAACTCGGTCAGTCCGCTACAACGCTTTCGGGCGGTGAGGCGCAGCGCGTCAAGCTCGCCAGCGAGCTGCAGAAAAAGCCTACAGGCAAAACCGTGTTCGTGCTCGATGAGCCGACCACCGGTCTGCATTCGGTAGATGTGCGCAAGCTGATTGAAGTGCTCCAGCGTCTGGTTGACGCGGGAAACACAGTGATTGTCAT
>CAOKFJ010000005.1 GCA_948467695.1 uncultured Allobaculum sp.
GCCCTGTGCTTCCCCCCTCCCCTCGGTTTGATGCAGGCCGAGTCCGCTCAATATTTTTCTCCTCTTCTTTTTCCACCGAGCGGATTGAAATTGATTAAAGAAACCCCTGCGGTCCCGTCAAACCGCAGGGGTTTCTTTTTGTCTGCCGCGCACCTTATTCTGAAGGCAATCTGCCACGCCATGCTCGCAGGCGCCTCCGTTCAGCGAAAAGCAAAAAGCACCTCGTACCAGACTATGCTGATACGAGGCGCTGTCATGTGTCACGATGCTTCGAAAACCGATCTTAAAGCTTCGCCTTGCATCGGGGCGTCTATCTGCGCGGTGCTGCTGGAGGCGCTATGCGTGCGGTTCTAGAGTTTGTATCTGGTGCATCTTCATCAAGATGCTCATTGCCTGTCACTGTGGACACAATGCCCTGTGCAAGCGCTGCTGCGCCCTGAATTTCAGAGGGAATGATAATCTTGGTCGCTCTGCCGTCAGCGGCTTTTTCAAACGCTTCAATGGCTTTGAGACGAAGAACTTCATCGGATACGCCTGCTTCGCTTAAGTAGCGAAGACCTTCGGCAGTCGCTTTCTGAACGGCTTTGATCGCTTCAGCTTTACCAAGCGCTTCTTCGATCATCGCCTTGCGGGAAGCCTGCGCTTCGAGAATGGCCGCTTCCTGACGTCCCTGCGCAACCAGAATCGTCGATTCTTTTTCACCTTCGGCGCGAAGGATTTTTTCTCTTCGTTCGCGTTCGGCTTTCATCTGTTTTTCCATCGCTTCCTGAATGGATTTGGGAGGCATGATGTTTTTCAGTTCGACGCGGTTGATCTTGATGCCCCAGGGATCCGTGGCTTCATCAAGCGTCGCGCGCATCTTAGTGTTGATATCGTCGCGGCTTGTCAGCGTGCGGTCGAGATCCATTTCGCCGATGATGTTTCTCAGTGTTGTCGCGGTGAGGTTTTCAATCGCGTTCATCGGGTTTTCAACGCCATAGGTGTACAGCTTTGGATCCGTGATCTGGTAGTAGATAACCGTATCAATATGCATCGTAACGTTATCCTTGGTGATGACCGCCTGCGGCGGGAAATCCGCCACCTGTTCTTTGAGATCGACTTTATTGGCGATCTTGTCGATCACAGGCATCTTGAAATGAAGCCCTACGCCCCATGTTTCAAGATAGGTTCCCAGGCGCTGAATGACATACGCATTCGCCTGCGGAACGATATGCACGAAGCTCGAAACAAGCCCTGCAAGAACGATGATCACAACGACTACGATAATAATCATCGGAACAATAGACATGATTGCTCTCATAAACTTTCCTTGTGTTTCCTTTCTGAAAACGTGAATTTCTTATCTGGCTCTAGCGCGCCATAGGCAGCGGCGGCTGCTTCTTTGCGCAGGATTCCAGCGGCTCCACCTTGATGGTGACGCCCTGCAGACCAATTGTCCGCACGCGGCTTCCTTTATCCAGATAAACCGTGCCAGACGCTTTCCAGTCCCTGCCGTCAATCGAAATGCGGCCGTCTTTATTCGGTTCGATCGCTTCGGTTACGATAGCGGTCTTTCCAAGGTACTGTTCGGCACCGTCTGCGCTGTGCTCGAATTGGAAGATCTGAAAGACTTTCCTGTGTATGAGAATGAAGCTGAGCAGAGTTCCCAGAATAAAGAGAACAACCTGCACAAGCATCGGCAGACCGAACAGACTTGCGATCAGCGCAATCAGGCTGCCTATGGCAAACCAGCAGCTGACCATCGTCACTGTTGCGGCTTCCACGATTGAAAATCCCAGACACAGAACACCCCAGATCACCGGCATGATCCAGTATTCCATTTCCTCCACTCCTTTCTGCAACCGGTAGACAAATTATACAAAATGGCTAGACGCCATTGGCCTGTTCAGATAATTTTAATATCCGCTATCCATTCTCATCGTTTTTACGGCTTTGCGCGTGAAGATGGATATAAAAAATTAATTTTTAACCGAAAACAGCGTGTGCGCCTGCCTGGACGGCTAGAGGGTGCACACGCTGTTTCTGGTTTATAGTAGCGAGAATCGCTTGAGGCCTGCCCTTCAGCGCTGCGATTATGCGCGTTTTCAGGCGTTCTGAAGGCGACGTATACCTATAAAGAGTGGAAGACGGGTTCTCCATTCTCGAAGGTGCAGTGATGGGTAAAACCGGCTTTTTTCAGCTGTTCTCTGGCAATAAGCTGAAGCTTCGGCGCATCGTCGAGATGCGCTTTGCAGTGGGAATCGCTGCCGATCGTGATGATCGTTCCGCCCAGATCATGGTACAGTTTGAGAATTTTCTCGTCAGGCGTGCTGCCGTTGATTTTGTATCGTTTGGACGATGTATTGATCTCGATTCCCTTTCCATCCGCGATCACCTGTTTGAGAATCTCTTCGACAAGATCCTGCACGTCTTCAAACGGGTAGTCGCCGTACGGATCGTAGCGCCGAATGAGATCGAGATGCCCAAGCACGCTGTAGTGCTTGTAGGCGCGCACGACACGAAGCAGTTCTTCATAGTAGCCGCGGTTGATTTCGCGCTGGCTTTTGCCTTTCTGAAAGCCTCCGTCCCAGAATTCAAGGTTGTCGATCTGGTGAATGGATAGAATGACAAAATCCATCGGCCACTTTTCGACAAGCCTTGTATTTTCTTCGAGCGTGCAGCACTGCACGCCAAGTTCAAGTCCCTGCCGTATGCGGATTTCGTCTTTGTATTTTTCCTGTAATCTGGCGATTTCTTCAAAATAGCGCGGGTAGTCGACATTGCCGCGAAGATGACCGTCCGCGTATTTTGGTGGTTTGCCCGAATCGGCATCATCCATCACGCCATAGTCGACATGATCGGTAAAACAGATCTCCTCGTACCCGAGCGCAATCGCCTCTTTTACGGCGTCCTCCATCGGATATGTGGAATCTTCGCTGTAGTTTGTATGTAAATGATAATCAGCCTGCATATGCCCTCCCTGCGCCTGACAGACGTCTGTGCGCGCTTATCGCAAACAGTTCACTGCGCGCTGCTGTCGCAGTGATCGTATCGCAGCGGTACGCGTTTTTCCACTCTTCGCTTTGCGCGTGCTGTTCGCACGCATCTGGTTTTCTTGCAGAAGACGCAAACAGGCTGTCCGCGCACGCATGCATGGACAGCCTGAAGTGTTTATTGATTTGGACAGGTAGGGATATGCGGAAAACCGCTCTGCAATACTACGCTGTGATTTTGGCAAGCAGAGCGTCGGTCATTTCCTTTGTGCCGACTTTCGTCATGCCCTCGCTCATCATGTCCGCGGTGCGCAGACCATCGTTGAGGACAGCCTCTACGCTCTTTTCAATGCAGGAAGCTTCTTCTTCCATACCGAAAGAGTAGCGCAGCATCATGGCAGCCGAGAGGATGCAGGCGAGCGGATTGACGATGTTCTGACCGGCAATATCGGGAGCGGAGCCATGAATGGGTTCGTACAGTCCGCGTGTGCCTTCGCCCATCGAAGACGAAGGGATCATGCCGATGGAACCGGTGATTTCGGACGCTTCGTCGGAGAGAATGTCGCCGAACATATTTTCGGTAACGATCGTATCGAACTGCGCAGGGTTCTTGCAGATCTGCATCGCGCAGTTATCGACGAACATCACATCAAAATCAACCTCAGGATAGTCCTTGGCCATATCGTAGAGAACCGTTCTCCAAAGACGCGAGGTATCCAGAACGTTCGCCTTGTCGACGAGCGTGAGTTTTTTGTTTCGCTTCATCGCGGTTTCAAAGCCGACTTTTCCGATGCGGCGGATTTCATTTTCATCGTAAGGCATCAGATCGAGCGCCTGGCGCACACCGTCTTTTTCAACGGTTGTGTGTTCGCCGAAGTAAACACCGCCGGTCAGTTCGCGCACAATCACAAAATCGATGCCGCGGTCAGTAATTTCCTTTTTCAAAGGCGAAGCATCCGCCAGCTGGGGCCAGATTTTCGCCGGACGAAGGTTCGAGAACAGTCCCATGCCTTTGCGCAGCGCGAGCAGTCCTTTTTCCGGACGCTTGTCGCCGGGAAGGCCCTCCCATTTAGGTCCGCCTACCGCGCCAAGCAGAACAGCATCAGCTGCCAGACATTTGTCGAGTTCGCTTTGCGGGAGCGGTTCGCCAAACTGATCGATCGCATCGCCGCCCATGGCAACGGGAACATAGGTCCATTCATGATTGTATTTGTCTGCGATGGCATCCAGCACACGCAGTGTCTGTTCGATAATTTCGCGGGAACTGCAGTCGCCGCGGATAACGCCGATTGTCTTATTCATTGTCCATACTCCGCAGGTAGTTCATCCATCCGCCTTTGGCGATGATGTTCTGGATGAATTCAGGGAACGGCTGCGCCGTCCAGCTTTTGTTCTGTGTCTTGTCGGTGATTGTACCGGTAGCGAAATCGACTTCGATTTCATCGCCTTCCTTGATCTCGTCCACCGCTTCTTCGCATTCGAGAATCGGCAGACCGATATTGATCGCGTTGCGGTAGAAAATGCGCGCAAACGATTTGGCGATGACGCAGGAGATGCCCGCTGTCTTGATGGCGAGCGGCGCGTGTTCGCGACTGGAGCCGCAGCCGAAGTTCCATCCGGCAGTAATCAGATCGCCCTCCTGAACGCGTGCGGTAAAGGTAGCGTCGATGTCTTCCATGCAGTGGGCGGCAAGCGCTTTGGCATCCGGTGTATTGAGATAGCGCGCAGGGATGATGACATCCGTATCCACGTTATCGGGATAGACAAATGTTTTTCCGCAGGCATTGTTCATACTAGTTTTCCTCCTTGTTTGCGGCAAGCGCGGCACGAGGATCGGTGATATAACCGGTCAGCGCGCTCGCGGCTGCCGTGTAGGGCGAAGCGAGATACACTTCGGACGTTACATCGCCCATGCGTCCGACAAAGTTGCGGTTGGTGGTGGAAATGCAGCGTTCGCCTGGGGCAAGAATTCCCATGTAGCCGCCAAGGCATGGTCCGCATGTGGGGGTGGAAACCACAGCGCCGGCTTCGATGAACGCCATCAGATAGCCGTTGGAAATGCACTGTTTGTAAATGTCCATGGTCGCGGGAATGATGATGCAGCGAACGCCGTCAGCTACTTTATTGCCATGCAGAATTTCATAAGCGGCTTCCATATCTTCCATGCGGCCGTTGGTGCATGAACCGATGACAACCTGATCGATTTTCACTTCCGTCGAATCCGCTGCAGGTTTGGTGTTTTCCGGCAGATGCGGCCAGGAAACGACAGGCACCAGTTCGTCCAGATTCATCACGATGGTCTGGTCGTATTGGGCGTCTGCATCCGCTTCGAAGACGAGCGGTTCTTTGGCGCCGTGTTCTTTGAGATAGGTCAGTGTCTTTTCATCTACAGGGAAAATACCGTTTTTCGCACCGGCTTCAATCGCCATGTTGCAGATGCAAAGACGATCATCCATGGACAGTTCTCCTGCGCCATCACCCGCAAATTCAAGCGATTTGTACAGCGCTCCATCGACGCCGATCTGGCCGATAAGACTGAGGATAACGTCTTTTCCGGAAACGCCTTCAGGCAGTTTGCCTTTGAGCTCGACTTTGATGGCACTGGGCACTTTGAACCAGGCTTTTCCAGTTGCCATGCCGGCTGCCATGTCGGTCGAGCCGACACCTGTCGAAAACGCGCCAAGCGCGCCATAAGTGCAGGTGTGGGAATCCGCGCCGATCAGGCAGTCGCCTGCGGTAATGCGTCCCTGTTCGGGCAGCAGCGCGTGTTCGATACCCATTTTTCCTACATCGTAGAAATGGGAGATTTCATGCTTTTTGCAGAAGGAGCGGCATGCTGCGGACTGCTTTGCGGCTTTGATGTCTTTATTGGGGACAAAGTGGTCGAGAACCACGTTGATTTTTTCGGGATCGTACACCGAATCAAATCCGGCTTTTTCAAATTCAGCGATCGCTACGGGTGTAGTGATATCGTTGCCAAGCACACCGGTCAGATCAGCCAGAATCAGCTGACCTGCGACTACATTGTCGAGTTTTGCGTGGTGCGCGAGAATTTTCTGGGTCATGGTCATCGCCATAGTCTAGTTCTCCTCCTTGTTTTCTTCTTGTGCAAAACGGGTATTGATCGCCGAAGCGAGCGCGAGGATACCCGCGTAGATAATATCGGAATCGGTACCGGCGCCCCATGTGCGGCTTCCGTCGGGCCAGAGAAGACCGACGTAGCAGGCAGCGCTTGCCGACGAGTTGTTCGAGAGCGAATGCTCGGTATAGGTTTCGAGTGTGTATTCCAGACCGGTTCCCGCCTGAATCGCTTTGTTTACCGCGTTGAGCGAACCGTTTCCGGATGCGTACCATTCAACCTCTTCGCCTTTGTAAGCACCTGTAACGACTGCCTTGAGCTTCTTGCCCTGGATGAAGTGGGTTTCGTGAATATCGAGAGCCGGAGCGACGAGATTGAGGTAGGTCGACTGGAAGATCTCGAAGATTTCATCCGGTTTGAGTTCGGAATGATGACGGTCGGAAACATCTTTGACCACATAGCCGAAGTGCTCGCGCATTTTGGGCGGCAGGTTGAAACCGTAACGCGTTTCGAGAATATAGCCGATACCGCCTTTTCCCGACTGGGAGTTGACGCGGATAACATCGGCATCGTACGTGCGCGAGAGATCCTGCGGATCGATGGGCAGATACGGTACGGTCCAGCGTCCCTGCGGATCTTCTTCTTTGCATTTCATGCCCTTGGCGATCGCATCCTGATGGCTTCCCGAGAAAGCGGCGAAGACAAGCGATCCGGCATAGGGCTGACGCTCATGCACGTGCATGCGGGTTGTGCGTTCGTACACTTCCACAATGTCGGGCATATTGGAGAAATCGAGTTTGGGATCGACGCCGAGAACAAGCAGGTTCATAGCCAGCGTAACGGCATCGACATTTCCTGTACGTTCGCCGTTTCCAAACAGACAGCATTCCACACGCTGCGCGCCGGCAAGCAAAGCGAGTTCGGTATCCGCCACACCGGTTCCGCGGTCATTGTGCGGATGGGTGGAGAGGATGACGGCATCGCGGTTGTGCAGGCGATCGGAGCAGTATTCGATCTGGTTTGCGTATACGTGAGGCAAAGACATCTCAACGGTCACCGGCAGGTTGATGATCATCGGACGATCCACTGTCGGTTCCATGATGTCGATGACGGCGTTGCATACTTCAAGCGCATAGTCGGGCTCGGTTCCGGTGAAGGATTCGGGGGAATATTCAAACAGGAAGTTGCCGTCGTATTCCTGCGACAGCTGCTTGACGAGGCGCGCGCCTTCAAGCGCGATTTCCTTGATTTCGTCTTTGGATTTTTTGAAGACCTGTTCGCGCTGCGCTTTGGATGTGGAGTTGTAGAAATGCACCACCGCGCGCGGCGCGCCCTGAATGGCTTCAAAGGTTTTGCGGATAATGTGCTCGCGGCACTGTGTCAGAACCTGAATCGTGACATCATCGGGAATGAGATTCCGTTCGATCAGCGCGCGCAGAAATTCGTATTCGGTCTGGCTGGCTGCCGGGAAACCGACTTCGATTTCCTTGAAACCGATGTTGACGAGCATCTGGAAGAATTCCAGTTTCTCTTCAAGCGACATCGGGACGATCAGTGCCTGGTTGCCGTCGCGCAAATCGACGGAGCACCAGATCGGCGCTTTTTCTGGATGATCTTTTTTAACCCAGCGGTATTCGTTGTGCGAAGGGGGAAAATATCCGGGTGAGTATTTGTCTGCGTTCATGGTTGTCCTCTTTTCTTTTGTCATGGAAAAACATGGTGATGGTCAGAGAGCGTGTGTACATGAACCTGTAAGACCGGTGTATATAAGGATTTCGTGTATAGGTGTCTTACGGGAGCGGAGGGGTAAATACGTATAAAAAAACGTCCCTTTTCATACGGAAAAGAGACGGAAATATCCGCGGTACCACTCTTCTTGCCGCCTTGGCGGCCACTTAGCGATCCATCAATCGCTTCTTCTGTAACGGGAATACCCGGAAAGAATTACTGAATTCACTCTTTCAGCTCGAAGGGGAGTTGGCCGGCATTTTTCTGCGGCCTCGCATCACCCGGCCGCTTTCTGCAAGAATTCCTGACGGTTTGGTCCTTGTCACAGCTTTTTGAACGTGTTTTCATTCTAAGAGAGGCATATTTTCCTGTCAACGAAAAATGTAAAATTATGAAAATCTTGAAAATAATGTCATGAAAGGAGTTTTGCATGGTCCTCAAGCAAGATGTTGAATCGAGAATCGAAGTCAAAAAAAGCAAATTTATCTGTGTTCTGCACCGTGTCAAAAGCATGGATGAAGCCAGAACGTTTATTTCCTCACTGAAAAAAGATTACCCCGCGGCAACCCACTACTGCAGCGCTGTAAAAATAGGCTCGCTCACCCATTCAAGCGATGACGGCGAACCAGCGGGTACAGCAGGACGTCCGATGCGAAGCGGACGAGCTTTGCGCAGTCGTGATTCGCTACTTCGGCGGAACGCTTCTTGGCAAAGGCGGTCTGGTGCGCGCCTATTCTTCAAGTGTTTCCACCGCGCTCGAACAGGCACAGTTTCTCGAAACAAAAGTCTTCGGGCTGTATCAGATCCAGGCAGACTATTCGCTTGCCGGAAAAGTGGAAGCGTATCTGCACGCAAAAGGCGCGGGCGATCTGCAGACCGACTATGGCGCAAGCGCGCTGTTCACCTTTACAAGTCTGGAAGACCCTTCCAAAGAAATCGCCGACAAGTTTTCCGGCGCAATCACGGTCACGAAACTCTCGGATATTTCGCGCGAGTGCTAAACTTCACACAATCTTCCTGTTTTTTAACAGAACGAGTCTGATAGGCTGTAATCAATCAAAGAAAGGGGATCAATTTTATGACATATTTCCTCATGTTTGCCCTTATCGTGCTGGGCATCTTCTTTTTCAGCAGCATCATTCTTCCGCTTCTTCCCATTTTTCTTCTCTTTTCGCTCGTCAGCATGTTCTTTCGCAAACCGACTGTCCGTGTCTACACACGCACATTCCAGATGCCCGAAGACGGCGATCCGTTTTTCGGCGCATTCAACAGTTCCGCAGCATCACGTCCTTCCAAGCCTGAAGCTTCGCGCATGATCGAACATGAACCCGAACAGATCGAGCACACAATCATCGATGCCGACTTTACGGAAAGCGAACGCTAGCGCAAAGTCTGTCTGTTCTGCATCTGAACCATTTATCAAATGACGATTTTCTCCCGGCAAAGCAATGCCGGGAGTTTTTTTAGCTTCTCTGCCAATACGACAACCATACGAAAAAGGCAGCCTGATGGCTGCCTCTCTATTTCATTGCGGTGTGCTTGAGCGTAAAGCTGATGGAACTACTTGTTGTTAAACTATTTGCTTTCCGGTGTCTGCGGAAGGCCTTCGAGCGTGCCGATAAATACTGGCGTGGCTGTTTCCTGATCGATGATCATGTAGACAAACGGGCGATTGCAGGTGATATAAATCGGCAGTTCTTCTTCAAGAGGCGCCGATGTCGCCATGATTCCCACCGATGTTGCAGCGGCGGCTTTCGTTCCCTGCGCATCGACCGTAATCTTTGTTTTCTGCATGACTTTGGAAATCATCAGTTTCTGCTCTTCGGACATCTTCGAAAAGTCGGCGTGTTCGGTAAACGCATCGATCATGCCCATCTCCTGCAGTGCCTGGTTGAGGATCATCGACTGGTCAAGCGTGAACGAGGGAATCGTTGCGCGAACATCTTTTTCCTGCGTATGAGCAAGCGCATCTTCAAGCTGTGCCTGATCGACTTTGGAGAGCGCTTCTTCAAGCGATTCGTTTTCATCGCTGGGAATCAGCGCCGCAAACGCATAGCGATCGCCCTCATACGGGCGTACAAATCCATGAAGCGCGCCGGCATCGACATACTTATCCTCTTTGCTGAAAAGCGATTCGGTTTCTTTTTCATTCCCCTGCGCGTCTGTAAATACAAATGTGGCGATGTCCGTATCTTCATACGGTTCTGCCCACTTGGCATCGAAATTGAGTGTATTGACTAGAAGCGCGACAAGATTGGCGACATCCTGCTTGCTTACGAGTTCAGGAATCTGACCGTCTGTCTTCTCATTCACCCATGCATTGATCTGTTTATCAGCATCGGTCGCGAAGTCGACATCGAAGCCCTGCGCGTCATACGCGGACTCGAGGACATCCAGATAGCTCTGGTCCAGTCCGGCTTCGTTGACCCATACCGAGTTGGCGATGCCAAGCTGCTTGTTTTCGCCCTCAGCCGCAAGCAGCGCGCTTTTAGCGAGGTGATTCATCGTCGGCACATCTACGCCGAGCGTGTTTTCCATCTGTTCAAGAGTTGCTCCATCCGCCCCGTTGGCGCACATGCCGAGCGCGAAGAAGGCGGAAAGCGGAGACACCAGCGTATCCGTGCCGGCTTCATGCATCTTCTCGAACAAAGACCAGGAGAATTTAAACAGAGACGCTTTCTGTTCATCCGAAAGATTGAGAACGGCGAGTTTGTCGTCGTCTTTTGCGGGAACGCCGGATACGTCATTCGATACAACCGACGATGTCTCGGATGAAACATCCGGATCGGGTGCGGGATTCTGCGCGCACCCTGCTAAAAGAGCTGCCGCAAGCAATGCTGCAGCGTAACGTTTTGTCTTCATAGGTAGTCCTTTCTGCCGGATGCTTATGCCAGGAAAATCCATGCTTTCTGCCATCCGGCTGTACTGCAAAATGAGTATTCACTCCAGGCGCTGTCTTCCAGTCAGCTTAGAGGCGGATTCGTCAAATCCGGCATTATGCACGGCAATAGACATGCATAAATACAAGGAGTGGTTTCAGCTTTATTTTATCAGGTATCGAGGAATGGACTTGCGAACGAAACAAAAGGATGTCTTAAGCTTTTCGGATGGTTATGCATAAAAACGCGTTTTTCCCGCTTGAGCGCGCGCGCAGCCAAAGGGCATTGTGCCAAAGTACCAGAAAAAAAAACGCATCATCCGGCCATAAAGCGGACAATGCGTCGGTATTCTTAGTCTTTGATGAAGAGCGGTCCAATGGAGCATAGAGCAGACACGACACCGGCTGCTAAAAGAATATAGGCACCGGCTTGAAGCTCGAAGGACAATCCGGTCGGTCCAATCTGTTCGCTTCCTGCCGCAATCGCCAGAATGACAAAAACGATAATTCCGATCACTGCAGGAATCAATCCGGTCACTCCCAGATATTTCGTCCATTTTTTCTTTACGAACCAGGGCATAAGCATCAGCGCAGCCGCGACAACCGAAGAAACAATCCCGATCCACATCATGATATTGAGCGGCTGAAGACCTGCGGTGACTTCTTTCATCGTGTTGATGCTGTTGACACCTGCGCTGCTGACAAGGCTGTTCGCAAACGAAATCAGATTGAATACAGAAATGGCGATGCCGCTTTCGCTGACCGATGCATACGGCAGATAAAACTGACGCATTGTTTCGTTCTCTTTCATTGCGGCAATCTGTTCAGCGCTGAAGCTGATGCCGGCAATTTTCAAAGCACTCACGAACCATCCGGCAATCATCACCAGGCAGCACACCGCGCCAATTGTCAGCAGAATTCTGGAAATCATTTTGACGCCTTTTTTCTGCGCCGGATATGATTTGTTTCCATAAGCCCCGGAAGGATAGCCGGTATAGTTTCCTTTCGGATAGCCTGTTTGAGGCTGTCTTCCGCCCGTTCCCGGATACTGCGCAGCAGGCTGACCATATCCGTACCCTGTTGTCGGCACGGGTGTGTAGCAGTTTGGACAGTATGTCGCGCCTGGCGGCATATGGCTGCCGCATTTTGGACAATTCATACGTTTTCCCTTTTAACCTTTCTCGATTTCTTTCCGTTCATCAGTCCTTGATGAACTGGGGAATCACGGCGCAGGCGACAATTCCGATAATGCTCGCGATTGTCAGATACGCTCCAACACCTAGATGGAATGCCCATCCAGCCTCCATCTCCGAAAGCGCCTGCAATCCGAATGCGCTCATTGTAGCAACCATTCCCGTCCCGCGGAACGCCGCATACAAACTGCCAAGCGCCAGGTATTTTCTCCATTTCTGAGAAAGAAACAGCGGGGCGATAAAAAGCGCTGCTCCCACGACGCAGATCACAATTGTCATTGTCATCGTGCTGTAGGCACTGGAAGAAATCTCTCTAGCTTCCCGGATTTCCGCTGAAGAAACTGTTTCCCCATTCGCTTTTCTGATCTTGGGAGCATCGGCTGCATGGGCAATCGTTTTTTGGAGACTCGTGTTTAATCCGGTTGTCGTATACGTAACGTACGGCAGGTCATATTTCTGAACATCGGGATCATCCATGATCGCTCCCAGTTCCTGGTTGGTGATCGGTTCGGGATAACTGATTGTGATTGAAGGGGTAAACCAGCCGCTGGCAAGCACCAGACAAAGCGCGGCACCGACAATGAACAGAATTTTATTGATCTTATTCAAAGCTGGCTTGTCCTTAGCATACGAGGCGGTCTTCGTACCGGAAGGATACTTCCCATATGTATTCTGGTTTGTATGCACTGGCTGCACCTGCTGCCCTGTATGGGGCTGGTTCTGTTTCTGAACGGCAGAATTTGTACTTTCGACCAGAGAGGCGGAATTTTCCGGATCCAGACCATACAGTCGCTTGCCTGCTCCTGTTGACGCACCTGAAACAGGTGTCTGGCAGTTGGGACACTGCGTGGCTCCGGCGGGTATTGGATACCCGCATACACTACATTTCATTTCTTCTCTTTCCTCCTGTTCTTTCAGACCGCAAAGCGTCTAGCGCTCTTTCCTGACGTGGCAGCACAGATCGTCCTGCAGTCCTGAATTGTATGTCCCTGGACGATAAATTTCTTCCATGAACCAAAAATGAGAGGTGTATTTCAAATATTGAAAAACTACACTGACTTAAATATTTTCAGAAAAATCTTAAATTCCATCAATAGTCATTAAATATATTGCTCATTTTCCCAATGTTTCGAGGGATTCCCTGAAACTATTCCCTCCATTGCGCGAGGCTTTCCAGATCGGGCACTTCAAATCGTTTCTGCTGAATTTCTGACAGAGAACTTATCCATTCGTTTTAAACACACAAAAACGTGCCTTTCACACAACAGAAAGACACGTTATTCATAACTAATTTTTCGCTTTGAAAAAGAGGGGAACGATACTGCAGACAATAATGACAATTGTGCAAATCAAAAACAGATAGCCGCCGATTCCCATGGACATGCTCATACCCATACTTTCAAGTTCTCCTGAAGCTTGCTGGACACCCACGAAAATCTGAAGAAAAAACCATAGACCGACTGCGGCAGGAAGAAGTCCGCCTAATCCTAAAAACTTCGCCCAGCTTTTACGCAGGAAAACCGGGATAATCATCAAAACAGCTCCCAGGATGCAGCTTGCAAGAGCAATCCACTTCATAGTGCGCAATATCGCAACACTTGCCTTAAATGTGTTCAGTTCAGAAAGCATGTACGAAGGCACACTTGATTCCACAAGAGAGCTGATTCCTCCCATCCATTCAACCAAGCCATTCAAAGAGCCTGAAAATCCCTCGCGTGTAATCGACACGTACGGCAGAAAGTATGCTTGGAATGTAGGATCAGACATTCCTTCTTCATACAAGTCGAGGGGCATAAGTTCTGGAAATCTCGCCTGGAATGCGGTGAGAAACCAGCCGCATATCATAATCAATGAGAACGCTGCTCCCACACAAAGGATGATCTTTGCGGCGATCGGCAATCCGCCTTTCTCGCCGGGATATCTGTTTTTCTGACCAGATCCTGAACGATACCCGGGATACGAAGCGGAGTATCCGCCTGGATTCGCTCCATAGCCTCCTTGAGAATATCCGCCGTTATAGTTTCCGGCGCTTCCCTGTGGGGAACAGCCGCCCTGCTGGCCTCCATATGCCTGCTGAACAGGAGTCTGGCAGTTTGGGCAGTATTGCGCGCCTTGCGGCAGCGGCGCGCCACATCTTGGACAGTTCATTTCTGTCTCCTTTCTTGTGCTGCTGTTCGAACCAGGCGCACATATTATTTCCAGTTCCGTTTTTGCGGAAGGTATGCATCATCTGTCGATCAGACAGCTAGTCGTAAAACAAATGCATCTGACTATGACAAGCCAGACGCCGCATCGGTATATCCTGGCGACTGATCTCTATGGGGAATAGAGAAGCAAGTTCAGCAAAACGGGATAACAGACCGATTGCCTAACTCTGAAGAACCAACACAATCCTCAGCCGTATGGATTCTTCAGACAACGAAAGTGCAGCAGGATGTTCGAAAAAGTATCTTTTCACTATCCTGTCTTAAACATTTTCAGAGAACACTTGAATTACATCAATAGTCTTTAAATACATAAAAGAATTTCCCTTGAATTCGATGGTTTTTCTGAATTTTATTCTCCACACATTGCTTCGCTGCCTCAATGAAAAAACGTCTCTTCCGTAGTATGGAAAAGACGCTGAATCAGCATTATGAAATGAACGGAACAGACAGATCAGTCCTTGAAAAACAGTGGAAGAACACTTGCCAGCGCAAGCAGGATGCTGCTGACAAGCTGAACATATCCACCCGCTCCAACCATTATGGTCAAATCCGTGAGTTCCTCTGCTGCAAGAACATCAACAAAAGCATGGACCATTCCGATATTCTGAATAAACAAGAGGATGCCTGCGCCAGCCGCAATCAGACCCGCAAGAGGCAGAAATCTGGTCCATCTATTTCTGTAATACAGCCCCGCAAGCATGCCGATCATGGCAAGAGCGCCTGACGCAACAGTCACCCAGAATTCCGTATTCAGAAGAGCGCTAGGCTGGAAGGCAATCGACAAATCCAGCGCAAGACTGGAGGTTGATGCCATAGAAAGCAGAATATTGTAGAGAGAAATAGAGACCTTCGTGCTGCCCATCGCACAAAACGATCCAAATGTGCTGTGCATTCCTGTCAAAGTTCGCATCAAATGAATCTTTGCGCTCGTGTACTCGGGAACAATAACAA
This sequence comes from uncultured Allobaculum sp., assembly GCA_948467695.1. Classification (GTDB taxonomy): domain Bacteria; phylum Bacillota_I; class Bacilli_A; order Erysipelotrichales; family Erysipelotrichaceae; genus Allobaculum. The sequence continues at coordinate 15,009 of CAOKFJ010000005.1, forward strand.
CCGCGTTCATGAACCAGCTGACAATCAGCAGAACAGCTCCAACTATCCCAAGACACAATAGAATATCCGCCGCTGCATTCATTTTTCTTGTTTTATTGAAGTACAGAGCTTTCGATACGGCTTTCTTTTTCCATTGCGGAGCGGGATATGTTGCCATAGGCGTGGAATAGACGGGATAAACCGGGGTTCTGGAAATGAATTCCGGCTCGCTTTGAGAATAGGCTGTCATGCCTGGCGCATCGTATTGAACAGCAGATTGCGCATTGTATTGCGAGTTGGATGGATTGCTGTATTGAGCGTTGTAGCTGGAGCGAATCAGATCAGCGCTCTGATTGCCGTACAGCTGATTGCCATACAGCAGTTCGCTGCTATGCTCCTGCGATGGATTTTCAAAAGACTGTACTTTGGTCATGCAGTTGGGACAGGTTGTTTCCCCTTGTTTAAGCTCGAAATAGCAAACTGGACACTTCATACAAATCCTTTCTTTGCCGCGGACAATGGGAAGCGGCAATTCAAATCAATCCGATGGATTGGCAGAAACCCCGATGGTCTATGAGAAAAACAGCGCCGAATGATAACGGCGCTGCTACTGGCAAAATCCAGGTTGCCGATCCAAGATCACAGCCTTCGAAATTGCGATGTCATATTTTTGGAAGAGTTTTCTTTAATACATCATTGCTGCACTGCATCCAACACATCCCGTAAACATGAAACTGAGAAGTAGCAGGACAATGCCGACAATGAACATGCAGAAGTAGCTTCTTGCGTAGTTCTTAAGGTTGAGGTTCTGGGTTCCACCGAACGCGAATACGCAGATCATGATGAAACCGATGCAGGGAATAGCGAACAGCAAAGCGTATCCGAAATAGCCCCACATGGAGATTGGCTGATATTCAGGCGGAATGTTGTAGCCGGAAGGCTGGTAGGAGCCGAAGCTTCCTGCCATGAAGTTGTGACCGGCATCAGAGAACTGCTGAGAAGTGCTCTGCTGGCCATAGTTTGTCTGCTGCTGACCGGAGTAGTTTGCGTTCTGACCGTAGGCATCCTGACCGCCATAGTAGCTGTTGCCGGAATTGGCGGAGTTTGCCGGTGTTGTAGGAGTACCGCAGTACGGGCAGTATGCTTCGTTGCCTTCGTAGCCGCAGTTGGTGCATTTATTCATAGGTATTCTTTCCTTTCTTGTTGGAACTGAATTTCATGCAAGCGATGTTATAAGTTCTACCGTTGCATTAATGTACTAAGTATAGGCTTAGTCACATAATATGACCACAATTTCAAAAATCCTCGCTTGTTTTTCCGTCCGAATAAGCTGAATCAGATGATTTATTGGAAAAATCAAAAGAGAGTGCCCGCAAGACACTCCCTTTTCATTCGATTGATCGCTGATGTGAACGATTCTCGAAGCTGATAGTGAATAGACAGCTTCTTATTTGATGGGATTGATGTGGTTCTCGGTCGCGCCGCCGGTAAACAGCGCAATAAGCTCGATTGCAGGAAGCGGAGCCGCGCTCACACATACACTGAGCATCTGATTGAGATAGAGCATCAAATTCTGGAAGATGTTTCCAGTGGACGGAAACTGGAACAGCGTGTACAGCACAGTAACAGCCTGGCCGGCAAGAAGAACCCAGATTCCCCATTTCTGTTTGTACAGAAGTGCGCCGGCACCGGCGGCAACCAGCACGTTTTTGGCGATCGATACAAGGTAGTTCACGATGACATATTTCAGATTGTAATGATTCATCAAAGTCATTGAGAACGACATCAGAGTCGTCAGCAGGTCAACTGCCTGACAGATGAGGATGATCAGAAGCAGCCAGCGAAACCATTTTGCCCATTCCCAGTTTCCGCTATTCGGGCGGTTATAGGGATTATTCTGCGGCTGCTGATACTGGGGCTGCTGAGAATAGTTTTGATACATATTTCCCTCCGTGTATAACACAGCCGTCTCTTAACGGTCATGTTATATATTTTCACTTTACGAATGTAATTTTACTCACTGATAAAAGCAGGTGACAAGAGACGTTGCTCTTCGCTCTTTGCTTCCTGCAAATATGATGGTTATGAAGCCGTTTATACAAAAAGACGCTGAATCCTGTGCCAAACGACACAGTCTCAGCGTCCTTTTACTGTCTACGAAAAAGCATGCCGCAACCGCGTCCATGCAGAGCTAAAAAACGAGCGTGCGCATACGCGCCGCCAGATTTCCGCTGTAATAGACCATCGGAAAATTCGGAAAGACCGTAAGCATTCGATAAATGTAGAAAACGATCGTAATCACTGCCGTGACAATCAGAAACGTCATCAGCCATTTCGAGCGAAGTTTTCCGGTAACGTAGCAGTACATGGCGCAAAGAATCAGAGGAATCCACAAAAAAATGCAGGGATTGCTTTCGATCGCCTTCTCGAACTGAAACGTCAGCGCGTAAAAACCGGCGTGAAGAAGACCGCATCCCGGGCAGGGGTATCCCCACATAATCTGGAACACACAGACTCGTCCGAAAATGAAGGAAGAGATCAGCATGAAAACAGCCAGTACTACGCAGATCAGCAGTCCGCGTCGAAATGCCGGATTGTCTGTCCAGTCGCTTTTCAGTTTTGCGCAAGCCATGACAAAAAAGTTCTGCCGAGGCTGACCATGTGGTGCCATGCCTGACCTGTCGGGTATTGGGGGCATTCCTTTTCCTTTCTGCATATTTTCCTCCTTGGCGTAGTCAGATAACAAAATAACGGACATCAGCCGCTACGCACCTGCAGTGCCTGTTAACGAGTCTGCATCTTAACAAATCGTACTTTTACAGACAACGAAAGGCAGGCGTTTTATCTGACGCCTGCCTGCATTGTAAATCGCAATTGTAAAAGAAGAATGAAGAGAGACGCGTTTATTCCCATTCAGATGTTCTAGGCAAAGAACAGAATGCCGATTCCGGCGATAACCGAAGCCATCAGAAGGAATACCGCTCCATACGGCAGAACCATTTTGAGCAGTTTGGAGTCTTCTTTCAGACCACCGACAGCAGAAAGAGCGATTGCGACGGACTGCGGCGCCAGCATTTTTCCGACACCGACGCCAAGCGCGTTCAGACTGACCATCCATGCCGGATTCATGCCCAGAGCCATTGCGGCATCGTACTGCACCTGACCGAACAGAACGCCGGAGGAAGTACCGCTTCCGGTGACAAATGTGCCCAGCGCGCCAAGCCAGGGCGCGATGATCGGATACGCGCTGCCCATAACCGCGATGGCGAAAGCAGCGATTTCACCGATCATACCGGAGTAGATCATGATCTTGGCTGCCGCAAGCACCGCAAGCATGACGATGATCGATCCGCTCATCTGCTTGAGCGTCGCTTTGAACACCTTCCACATCTGAGAGCCGGAGGCTTTCTGAATCATTCCTCCGATCAGCGCCGAAAGGAAAATCCATACCCCGGGCGTATTGATCCACGAGAAAGTTGTTCCGCTTTCCGGATTGACGAAGTATACCGTTGTCGAGAACTGAGAAAGGAAAGTATTGACGGGCGGAATGAGTTTCGAAGTCAGAAGGAGGAAAACGAAGATCAGAATGAAGGGAGCGCAGGCAACCAGCGCGCCTTTCACCGATACGTTTTCTTTTTCGATGCCTTCCGCTTCATATTCCGGATTGGGTTTAAGCCGTTTGGCCATCAGGATGGTTACTGCAAGCGAGCAGACCGAAGCGACAACCATAACCAGTTCAGCGCCGACAAATTGCGAAACGATAAACATCGGAATGACAAAAGCGAGTCCCGAAGCAAGCGTAACGCCAAAGACGCCTTTGATGGCTTTGACACTTTTTCCGGTCAGCATTACCAGCAGGAAGGGGATGATAATCATGAAGATGCACACCTGCATCGTCTGCATCACCGACAGTGCATTGGTTGAAGAAAAGCCGACCAGATCGGCGACCGTTACGGTTGGAATACCGATCGATCCCCATGGTGTGGGAAATCCATTGGAAAGCAGGCAGACCATGCAGGAAAACAGCGGCGGAAATCCCAAAGAAACCAGAAGACCCGCAGGAATAGCGATCGCGGTGCCGAATCCCGCCATGCCCTCCATGAATCCGCCAAAGCACCAGGCAACCAGAAGCACGAGAATGCGGCGGTCGGAGCTGACTGATGTCAGCATCGACTGAATGACCTTCATGCCGCCTGTATCGCAGACAAGGTTGTATGTGAAGACGGCGGCGACAATGACAAGCACAATCGGCCAGAGCGCCATGCAGATGCCTTCAAGAGCTGAAAGCCCGACAATGGAAGCCGGCGTCTTCCAGTAAAGCAGGGCCTCAAGCGCGGCAACGACAGCAGCGCCGATTGCGGCTTTCCAGGCCGCCTGCTTGAATCCCATCAAAGCGACGATCAGATACAAAATAGGTCCAAGCGCGAGCACAAAATTCAAAACATTCATTGTTTGTTCGTTTCATCCTTTCTATCGCAGTTGTGTTGTGCGTTCCTCAAAAGCGGATTCTGTTACCGCTTTCAGGAATCCTATATCCATTGTGAAACAAAACCGCACGAAAGCCACGCGGGTGACCGCGGCTGCGTCTTTCCTCTTCTTCTGGATTGTGAAATCCGCGCCCGAATCCCTGTCTTTTCGTGTGCATCTGTCAAAGTATTTTTCAGCGACCGCACACTGTATTCCGGTACGTGTTTGTTCACTGTATTTTAGCCATCCCTGCACTGTTTCCCGCACGAATTTCGTGATTTTTTTATCAAGTTTTCCGTTTCCGTTTTCAAACTGTCCATTTCCCGATACTTTGCGGCTCATTCTTTTTTTACACTTGAAAGCATTAGGAAGATTGTGAAGAGACT
>CAOKFJ010000006.1 GCA_948467695.1 uncultured Allobaculum sp.
CCGCATCGATAAGTGCTCTGGAAATTTCCCGGATTCTGGTGAATCCCATCAGGATGACCAGCGTGCCGGAATACTGAGCCAGAAGTTGCGGGGGTTCCAGAAAGAGCCTGTTGGGATTTTTGCTTGAAGCGCTGATGACCAGAAATGATCCAGACATACGGCGGTCGGTTACGGGAATATTCATTCTTTCCGGAATGGCGATGCAGGAAGTCAGTCCGCTTAGAACACGTGTGCTGATTCCCGCGTTTTCCAGGGCTTCGACTTCTTCCATTCCTCTGCCAAACACAAACGGATCGCCGCCTTTCAGCCGCAGCACCCAAGGATACTGGCGGACGGCTTCAATGAGCAGCCGGTTGATTTCATCCTGTGAATGCGAATGCTTCCCCTTTCGTTTTCCCGTCCGGATTTTTGTGCCGGAAATCAGATCTATAATGCTCTGATCAATCAGATCATCATAGAAAACGACTGGCGCCTGCAGGATCAGATCACGGACTTCTCTGGTCAACTGCGAAGCGTTTCCGCATCCGGCACCGGCGAGAATAACTTGCGCTTTCATAACAGGGTATGCCAAACAGCCGTTTTCCTCAAAGAGATCCAGGCGTTTTTCAAATTCCGGTTTCGAGAGCGGTCTGCCGATATGCAGACATTCATCAAACAGAGATCGAAAAAAGAGAGCGCGCTTCTTTTCTTCGTCCACACGTTCAATCACCGTCGGACGAACAGAGCTTAGAAATTCGAGAGTCGAACGGAAATCATCTGGCAAATCCGAGCGGATCAGCTTTTTGAGATATCGCGCGGCGGAAGGCGATGCGCCATTGGTGCTGATCGCAATGTTTAATGGACCGTCATGGATGATCGCGGGAAAAATGAAGGTGCAAAGCTTTGGCTGATCGACCGTATTGACGGGAATGTTTCGTTTGCAGGCGTCATGGAAAATCTGCAGATCCGTTTTTGGACAGGCAGTTGCGGAAACGACAAGCGCGGCGCCGTTCAGATCCTCTGCTTCATAAGCTTTCTGGATCATGTGAACGGAAGGCGAGTTTTGAAACTCTGCAAAGAGGTCGCTGAATGATGCGGCGACAATTCTGATCTGCGAACAGTACTCGAGCAGAATTTTCGTTTTGTGATAGGCAATATTCCCGCCGCCGACAATCAGGCAGGTTCTGTCTTGCAGATTCATATAGGCAGGAAAGCAGGAGTCTGTTTTTTCGTTCATAGCAGCACCTCTCTTTTTGAAAACGGATAAAAGCGAACAGGAAAATCTGGTTCGATATGTCATGGAAAGACAGAAATATTGTAGCAGTGATGGTGAATTGTCTGTTTTCAGATAACCGTCGCAGTGCGAACAAAGCAATAGGAAGCAATAGGATGGATAGATTGGAAAGTTTATCAGTTTTCTGTTCTGAAAATGGAGATTTATTCTTTATATAAAGTGAATATTTGTGTTTTTGGCTAAAGATGGGATGTGCTCATTTTTACATTTTTTCACTATTTCGCTGGATGCAGACAGACTGGAAATAAGAAAAGCCTGGATAACATAAGTGCGTATCCAGGCAGGATGAAAAGCATTCTTCTGCACGCGAGTTTATTCTCTGTTTTTCAGTACTCTGAGGTACTGCTGTTTAGGAGAACGCGGAGTTTCGGGAAGAGTCAATTCCAGCTTTTCGTTTTGAATAAGATGACAAATATATTTCCTGTTCAAGGTATCCCATTTCAAACCAGTAAAGTCGCTGATTTCTTTTCGGCTTCGTGGGATAGAACAGAAATTCAAGATTTTTTCTTCTATGGTGGAAACAGTCACAACGGGTCGATCCGTTTTTGCATCGTCATTTAGATCGTTAGAAGCAGACTGTACAGATGGGCGGACGCTTCCTGAACGAAGGATAACTGTAAATTCTCCATGTTTGCTGATGAATTCCGGTTCGGGAAATCCGTACTTTCGGCATTCTTTATACATAGTGGGAATGCCTGAAAAACGGTGCTCTGTAACGTTTAGATCTTCCAGAATACGCACAAGTCTGCCGTTTCTGGTTTCAATCTGTTTTGAGCCAAGCTGTTCAACACTGCTGTTTCCATATAAGCCGCCGGGGCTGGTGATTTCAATGCGATCATCATACATTGCCACTCGGATGGAGGATTCTCGGGTATATGGACCGTAATCTCGATGAAGGAGAGCATTTAATATTGCTTCTCGCACCGCTTCGAGGGGATATTCGGGAATGTCATCGCGTTCTCCCTGTTTGTTAATCCGCGTTTGCATGCGGGAGTGCTGAGAAACAAAACTAACGGCTTCCTGAAGCATTGTTATTATGGGACCGTTAATTCTTCTGTTTTCAAGAAAGCGAGCACCGTTAGGAGCTTGATCACCGATTTGTTTTCCCGGGATGACCAGGCAGATAATCGAATACTCTGGAAAAGACAATTGGGGAGCTTGAGAAAAGACAAGCGTTCCAGCTAGAGTAGGATATCCCTCATAATAAACACCTGAGAAATGCAAAATCTGGTCATCCGAAAAAACGAGTGATGAATTTGGATTATTCGCACGGTGCAGCTTGATAAATTTTTGAAGCAGGGCTTCATCAGGATATAAAAGCTGATCACATGTGGTATATAAGTCATCCTTGAGATTTTTTCTAAATGCTTCGTATCCATAGACTTCTGTTTCTGTCATTGGTTCGTCTGAGTCGCCGACTCGAACATACGAACCTTTCAGTCTTCCTTTTTGTTTATAGAAAACAGGTCTGAGAGAATACTCCACTCCAGAGATTTCGGCAGCAACAACTGTTTTGTTCTCTACTTTTGCGCTGGTAATGAAAGGACGAACAACAGGATCCATTTCTTTGCATTTTTCGTTAATGGATTTTTGAAGTTTCTGAGGGTCATCTACGCCTGAAACAATATAGCCATTCTCTTCATCGATACCGAATAAGATAATCCCTCCCTCATCCTGATTGGAAAATGAAGAGAGTGTGTCATAAATTTTTTTTGGACAATCTTTCTGTGCTTTTTTCAGTTCAAGAGTATTCGATTCGCATTTGTTTTTTTGTACCTCTGATATAAGGTGCAATAATTCTTCTTCCTGCATATGGACCTCCTGAATTCTATCTCGAACGAATCCAGATCTTATGGTAGCTTAAGTGCAACATCCGGATTTGAGATCAAAGAACCGGATGGAATCCGGAAGTTGTCCGGATCTTATCCGTAACTTAAGTATAACATCCGGATTTGAGATCAAATAACCGGATAGAATCCGGAAGTTGTCCGGATCTTATCCGAAACTTGAGCATAACATCCGGATTTGAGATCAAAGAACCGGATGAAATCCGGAAGTTGTCCGGATCTTATCCGAAACTTCAGTTCGACATCCGGATCCTGAATCGAAGAACGTGAAGAAGAGCTTAAACGCTAGACTTCGTCGTACAGTACGTATTCGAGATATTTTCTGCTCAGGATCGTGAGAATGATTCCAAGCGCATTCAGGCTGTTTCCTTTTCCATTATCTATAGGAAGCTGTGAGGCTTCATAGAAAAGGTGGTACTGGCTATGGCTGACCAGGGTGTTCTGCGATAAGCGTGTGACGGAACAGATCGGAACATTGCGAATGTTGAGCATGTTCAGTGTCGGGATAATACCGGGTGTTTCTCCGGAAAGGGATGTGACAATGACCAGATCGTTCGGTCCGAGAGATCTGGAAATAATGTCGAAATTGGATTCGCCATTGATGAGGTTGTTGGGCTTGCCGTAGAGGAAAAGCTCTGAAGCGAGCTGTTTGGTGTAGTTGTTCTGCACAAAACCAGTGGCATAGAGAATGAGCTTTTCGCAGCGGTCGATGTGTTCAATGAGGGGATGGAAATTGGTCTGCGCGGCAAGTTCAAACGTGCGGTGCACATCGTTTTCAAAAAGGGAGATCAGATCGCTTGGAATGATTTCGCGTGTTTCCACGTCATGCTGCATCTGGTATTTCATCTCTGAATAGCCGCGGTATCCAAGTTTCTGCGCCATGCGCAAGACAGAGGAACGGCTCGACTGCAGCATTTTTCCCAGGTCGGTAATGGAAAGGGAACAATAGTCGTCCAAATGATCGAGAAGCGTTGTGATCATATCTTTTTCGGTTTCATTCAAAGCATCGTAATGGAGTCTGACAGTTTCTTCAAAGCGCATAAAAACATCCTTTCTTCTCTTCACCTTACCGTATGCAGAAAAGAAGAAAAACCGCAAAAACAAACAAGTCCGAATTTTATACGTAACTGAATCGGATAATGGAATGACTATGCAGCAAAAAAAATCCAGTCTGTCGGTTTGGGGAGAACCGGACAGACTGGATTGCTTATTTTTCAGAAAGAATCATTCGCGCTTCGTAAGGGGAAAGCGTGTCGGAGTGCTCCTGATAGTTGGAGAGAATGATTTTTCCATCGGTTTGGAAAGGAACGGGCACTTCGTGATCGGCAAAGCTGCAGATGACGGTAAGTTCCTGATTGCCGTTTGTCCGTTTGTAGGAGAAGACATCGGGATTGTCGGCATCGAGAAGTTCATAATTGCCATCAACGAGAACGGGGAGTGTTTTGCGCAGTTCGATCAGTTTCTTGTAGAAATAGAAGACGGAATCCGGATCTTCAAGGGATTCTTCCACGTTGATGTGCGTGCTGTCGGGATTGACATTGATCCAGGGTTTGGCTTTCGAGAAGCCGAAATAGGGTCCTTCGCCATTCCATGGCATTGGAGTGCGGGCGTTGTCGCGCGAAGCTGCATGAATGCAGGCTTCGATTTCTTCTTCGCTTTCGCCTTTGCTTCGCATGTCTTCGATGACAAATTTGGTTTCGATATCCTGGTAGTCATCGAGGCTTTCAAAGGCTACATTTTTCATACCCAGTTCTTCGCCCTGGAAGACATAGGGTGTGCCTTTCATGCCATGCAGAAGCATGCCGAGCATCTTGGCGGATTCTTTGCGGTATTTTCCATCATTGCCAAAACGGCTGACAGCGCGGGGCTGATCGTGGTTGTCCCAGTACAGGGAGTTCCAGCCGTCTTTCAGATCGATCTGCCATTTCGAAAGATTTTCTTTGAGATCATGCAGCGCTACGCGGTTGGTGGAGAACTTGCCGTATTTGCCGTAGTCGAGATGCATGTGCTCAAACTGGAAAATCATATCGAGCTCTTCGCGTTCGGGCGCGGTGAACAGAAGCGCCTGCTTGCTGGTGGTATTGGGGGTTTCGCCTACGGTGATTGTGTCGTAATGCGAAAGAACCTGTTCGTTCATTTCATGAAGGAACTCATGAAGTCTGGGACCATTGGAGCAGCCGGCGTAATAGGATTTGGCATACGCGTACTGTCCGTTGTTGTCGGGAAATTCCATACGCTTGGAAATCAGGGAGATGACATCCATGCGGAAGCCGTCGACACCCATATCGAGCCAGAAGCGCATCTGGTCGTATACCGCCTGACGGACTTCTTCGTTTTCCCAGTTCAGATCCGGCTGCTCTTTGGCAAAGCAGTGCAGATAGTACTGCCCGCGCTCGGGGACGTAGTCCCATGCCGGACCGCCGAATGTGCTGCCCCAGTCGTTTGGCGCAGAACCGTCGGGTTTGGGATCTTTCCATATATAGTAGTCGGAATATGGATTGTCTTTGGATTTGCAGGACTCAATGAACCACTCGTGCTGGGAACTGGTGTGATTGACGACAAGATCCATGACAATGCGGATGCCGCGCGCGTGCGCATCGGCAAGCAGCGCTTTGAAATCATCAAGCGTGCCGTAGATGGGATTGATGCTTTTGTAGTCGGAAATGTCGTAGCCGTTGTCGACCAGAGGGGATTTGTAGATCGGATTGAGCCAGATTACGTCAGCGCCGAGATTCTGGATATAGTCCAGACGGGAGCGAAGACCCTGCAGATCGCCGATGCCGTCATTGTTTGAATCCTGAAAGCTTTGCGGATACACCTGGTAGACAACCGATTTTTTCCACCATTTATCGGCAGAACTGCTCTGTACAGTCTGCACAGGGGAAGCGTTGTTTGAAGCAGTCATTTATTCATCCTCGTCTTCGTCCTGGTTTCCAAACAGGACATCGTTTACATACACCATCTGCGAACGGGCTTCTTCAATGGCCATGCGGATCGCATCGGGATCGACGCCGTTTTTGCAGGTGAGAATCAGGCTGAGAACAAGCGGCAGATTCATGCCGGCAATCAGATGGAAGTTCGGCTTGCCGGCAATCTGAATGGCGGCAGCCTGGTTGACGGACCCGCCAAGCAGATCGGTGAAGATCAGGCAGTCGTCATCATCGCCGACAGTGGAAAGAAGAGCGGCAAGCTCTTCTTCCACCGGGACGTTTTTTTCGTAAGCATTGAGGACCATGATGTCGTCATGATCGGGGCAGATATAGTTGAGGGTGTTTTTAAGGCCGCCTGCCATCTGCATGTGGCTGGCAAGAAGGATTTTGGTCATTGGAAGAACTCTCCTTTATACAACGAGAATGCCAAAGAAGGAGCACACCAGAGCCAGGATGATGATGGCAAAGATGACCTGAATGACACTCATTTTGCGGGATGCGAGAACTTTGTATACAGCGAAGGTAAGCAGTGCGGGCAGCAGCGCCGGCATGATCTGATCGAGAACGCCGGTCTGGATGTTCAAAGCGACTTCGCCCATTGTGAATTCAAGACCAACCGTCATGCGGATAACGGAAGGAATCAGAGCGCCGACAACGGTCAGACCCATGATGGAGGCTGCTTCTGTGAAGACGGAAAGCTTGTCGCCAAGTGCTGTGATCATTTTCAGACCGGATGTATAGCCCAGATCGAAGAGCTTGAAGCGGACGAACAGGAAAGCGATATTCAGGATGAACCAGATGATCGCGCCGATCGGGTTGCCCTGCAGACCCATATAGGCAGCGATGGATCCCATGATTGTCGGGTAGAGAACCCAGATGAGGGTGTCGCCGATGCCGGCGAGCGGTCCCATCATGCCGGTTTTGAAGTTCTGAACCGCATCGAGAGAGTTGATGCCGTCCTTTTCTTCCATTGCCAGAGCGGCACCGAGGATGATGTTGCCCATGGCGGTGGTGGTGTTGAAGTAGCGGAAGTGGTTTTCGAGCGATTTCTGATAATCTTCATCGTTCGGATAGATTTTGCGCAGCGCTTTTTCCAGGCTGTATACAACAGCCGGTCCCTGCTGGCTTTCGTAGTTGAAGATGTTGCATGCCATCAGCATGTAGCGGAACGCCGCTTTGGTGACATCTTTTTTCGTCAGTTTGGATGGTGTGTTGCTTTCGGGTTTACTCATCCCATTCATCTCCTTCCTCGATGATGACTGTTCCGGTCTCTGCAGCTGCAGCCGGAGCTTTTTTCATATTTGTGGTGAAGAAATAGTAGGCAAGTGCCAGACCGATGATGGAAACACCGAGCATCGGTACGTTCAGGTATGCGGAGAATACGAAACCTGCAAGAAGCATAGACAGATATTTTTTCGCCGGCATAACCTGCAGAAGCAGAGCAATACCGACTACCGGAAGCATGTTGCCGGCGATGGAAAGACCGTTGGTAAACCATTCAGGTACAGCCGAGAGAATGAAGTTGACGATCTGTTCGCCAAAGATGATGCAAAGTGCAGTAGGAACAGCGGTGGAGAGCATGAAGATAACCGGGCCGAGCCAGAAGATGCGGTTCATTTTCTTCAGGTTGAACTGATCCAGCGCTTTTTTCGCAGCGTTGCCGACATAGGTGTTGAGCAGTTTTGCCAGTACATCAAGCTGAATGCCAAGCATGCCGACAGGAACGCCAACCGCAAGAGCGACAGCTTTTGCCTGTTCGATGTCGCCGGTGGTGCGTACAGCGACATAAATGCCGACCAGAGCCGCCAGGCCCCAGTTTGGAACCGAGCTTCCACCGATATTGGCGACGCCCAGATTCATCAGCTGGAAGGTGCCGCCGATCATCAGAGCTGTCGTCAGATCACCCATGATGATGCCGGCGGGAACAGAGATCATGATCGGAAACCAGGTCATGAGTACGAGCCCCTGCTGGTCCATGACCATCCAGCAGGCGAGCGCGATGATGAGGATTGCCTGAATGATTTCCATATCACTCGCCTCCCATCAGCGACTCGAAGCTTTCTTCCGCTTCGCTTGGAACGAAGTGGAAGGTTACAGGCACGCCCATGCGCTGCAGTTCTCTGAAGTCTTCCGCTTCTTTTTCGTCCATGGACACCATTTTTTTGATGTTCTTTTTGCCTTCGCCATCGAACATGATGCCGATGTTGACTTTCGGGATCTGCACGCCGTTTTTAGCGAGCTTGACAAGTGTTTCGGGTTCGCGCACAACCAGCAGCACGTTGTGGTTGTCGTATTTGCCGGCGGCAAAGTTGGCGATGGCGGTGTCGGTGTCGATGATCGACATGCCGGTGCCGGCGGGTTTGGACATGCGCATGGCGGTCTTCTGAACCTCGTCCTTGCTGACGGTGTCGTCAACCACCATCAGGCGTTTGGCTTTCGTGGCGCCTGCCCACTGTGTGACTACGATGCCGTGGATCAGACGCTGATCCACTCTTGCTAATACCAGACTCATTTGTAATTTCTCCTCTTCTGTCTTGTGACGATGGCATCATACAAATCGTGGAAACCCGTTACAATGCTTCGAGGCGATACGGGGAAACCGTCCTGCAAGTCGGAAAATACCCGAAAGCACGGGAATTTAATCATATCTCAATAGGATGAAATAGTTGAATAATCAAGATGAAAAAACTTCTCTTCAGTTAAGGATAAATAATGATTTTATAAATTGATATGAATTCATAAATCGTTTTATATACTAATAAATTAATTATTAATAAAATTTTTATGAGACGCGAGGATCGGAAGTGAGACAACTCGCCGCTTTTTTCTTTTTGGGAAAGAGAAAAAGAATTCTGAGAAGAATGGAGCAAGAACTTTTTTCTCTATATGGACATCGCGGAGGATATCCATACAAATGCATGCAGTCCATACAAAAACGCCTTCTTTGCATTCAGTACGAATGAAGAAGGCAGAGGGTATCTGATAAGAATATAGTTCTTTTCCATATAGCTGATAATTATACTCACGAGTATAATTATCATGAGTATAATACTTACGATAATATAATTGATAGGAAAGAGGGAAAGAATATGTTTATTGGGAGAACAACTGAACTGCAGTTTCTGGAGAACCTCTGGAACAATCCGGATGGTCAGCTTGTCATTCTATATGGGAGAAGACGTGTTGGGAAAACAGAATTGCTTAAGCAATTCTGCCAGGGAAAAGACCATATTTTCTATGCCTGTGAACAGACTTCCGATTTAGTGCAGAGACAGAAATTCAGTCGAGCAGTTCTGCAGTCGGGTCATCCGCTGGCAGGGATGATTTCGGTATTTGAGGACTGGGAAACTGCGTTGAGAGCAGTGACTATGGATGCAGAAAAAAGCAGAAATCTGCTGTTGATAGATGAATTCCCCTATATCTTCAAAGCGGATCCATCGTTTACCTATATGCTGCAGAATCTTTGGGATCATGTTCTAAAAGATCAGAATCTGATGGTTATTTTGTGCGGAAGTTCAATGAGCTTTATTGAGAACGAAATCCTTGGTCATAAAAATCCGCTTTATGGAAGATCAACGGGAATTCTCAAATTGGAACCGATGGATTTTTATAGTGCCCGGGATTTTTTTCCGGAATACGATGATGAACAGAAAATTCTGGCTTATTCCATTCTCGGAGGAATCCCCTATTATCTGAAACAGTTCAATCCTGAAAAATCTTTGCAGAGAAATATCATTTCGCAAATACTGACACCAGGCACTGTACTGTACAACGAGACGGAATTTCTGATGCGTGAAGAACTGAGAGAACCCTCTCTATATAATGCGATTATCGAAACCATCGCTGCCGGATCAACAAAATCTACTGATATCGCGACAAGATCAGGTGTGAAGGCGCAGACTTCGCTTCCAAAATATCTAACCAGTCTGGAGGAGCTTCAGCTTGTGCGCAGAGAGTTTTCTGTAGATACAGGAGCAAAAACAAAATCCAATCGAAACAGAGGCAGCTACAGAATTTGTGATCCGTTTTTTAAATTCTGGTATTCCTTTGGATCACCTTATCGATCGGCAATTGACGCTGGGGAAGGAGAACAAGTATTTTCTCATTTGATATCTCCATCACTTCACGCATTTGCGTCACAAATGTTTGAAGACATCTGTATGGAGTATGTCCGCGTTCTGAATCGGGAGAATGCACTTCCGTTCTGGGTATGCGAACTTGGAAGGTGGATGGGAAAAGCCACAGTCCGCGATTTAAACGCTGAAAATGGTTTGCGTACCGCAGAAACTGAAATCGATGTGATGGGGATCAGTGCGGATCATACCCAGTATGTGATCGGGGAATGTAAATTCAAAAGCGTACCTTTTTCGTATAGGGAACTGCTGCAGCTGAAAGCGAAAGCTGTCCCAGGACTTCAGCATGCAGAAGTGTATTACATGCTCTTTTCTTTATCCGGATTTGACCAGCAAGTATGCCAGGAAGCACAGAATAATCCATATCTGCGTCTTGTGAGTTTGCATGACATTGTTCATCCCGAGCAGAGATCTTCCGCCGCCGACTGGCTAAATATGAAAAACGTTTAGAAAGATGCTCAAAGCAGCTGATATCCTTCGTGAACAGGATATATACTGGAGAAATTTTCGTCAGCCGCACCGGAAAGAATGGAACTATATTCTGGAGTATTGTTTTGGAAGAAAAGAATACGAAAAAGAAATCCAGAAACTTAAGCAGTATGTAGAGAAATTCCGACAGGAAAGAAAAATGGTTGTGCGTCGCGGGAAAAAGCCGTCCCGTTAATCGATTGGGAATTTCTGTCGATATTGAGCAACGTATGAAAACAAAAGAAAAGCAGAATTGTTCATCAACGAAAGAAACAATTCTGCTTTTTCTTTATGTTCAAAATGGATTGTTCGAAAAGAGGAATCCTTCCAAAGTACGGAAAGAATCACAAAAGCCGATCAGGGAAGCGGATGGTGCTCTGCAGTATACAGTGCATACCATTCCTGACGCGTCAGTTCGATATCGGCACCGGCTGCCATCTCCTTAAGATGCGCGGGGCTTGTGGTTCCGGCGATGACCTGCATTTTTGCAGGAAGACGCAGAATCCATGCGGCGGCAATGGCAGACTTGGCGACATCGTATTTCACCGCAAGCTGATCCATTACTTCATTGAGCGCAGAGTATTTCGGGTTGTTAAGGAATGTGCCGTCTTCCCAGCTTGCCTGAAGCGGGCACCATGCCTGCAGGCAGATGTCGTTTTCCAGAGCGTAGTCGAGAATCTGGTCTGCGCGACTGGGGGCATGATGGTCGGTCATGTTGAAGTAGACGCCTTCGTCCACCGCAAGCGCATGAACCGGGGAAAGCTGAATCTGGTTGATGATCAGATCCTGGCTGACATATTTCTGCAGCATGCGCATTTTGGAAGCGGGAAAGTTGGATACGCCAAAGAAGCGGACAAGTTTCTGAGAGCGCAGTTCATTGAAGGCTTCGGCGACTTCTTTTGGGTCCATCAGCGGATCGGGACGATGCAGGAGCAGAACATCGAGATAGCCGCAGTGCAGTTTTTCGATGGACTGCTTTGCCTGCGCGATGATGTAGTCTTTGCCGGTGTCGTAGCGCGGTCCGCCATGATCAACAGTGACGATGTCGCACTTGGACTGGATGATCATCTGCTTGCGCAGATCAGGGTTCTTTTTGAGGACGTTGCCGAATGCTGTTTCGCATTCGCCTTTTCCATAGATGTCGGCATGGTCGAAATAGTTGATGCCAAGATCAAGCGCGCAGCGGATCAGTTCTTCAAGTTTGTCTTCGCTCAAAGAAGAGATGCGCATGCAGCCAAGGGAAATGGTCGATACGTTCAGATCGGTGTGAGGCAGATTGAATGTTTTCATAGTGATCTCTTTTCCTGTTTTCAATGGAATCGATGCGGCAGCGACATGCCGATTCTTTGCGAGGCGAAATGAGAGGATGCGCTGCTGTCGTGCTCGAATTCCTGAATCTTTTTTATTATAGCGGTAAATGATCTTTCCAAATTTGCGAAATGCTTTGAAAAGGATAGCAGGGCAACTCTGCTCGTATGTCAGAATAGAATCTGTTTATGGAGTTTATAAGGATTTCAGAAGCATGATTGGCTTGCAGCTTTCAATCGGATCAGATATCTGATTTTCATATATTTTCTGCGGCAGATTTGAGTCGCAACGACCGGTTTTGCGCAGGTGCAACCGCTGGTTGACAAATTGTCCGCCTCCGATTGGTGGTATGTATCGCAAAAATCCGTATTCTGTAAACAGATGCACTCGAGAGCTCTTACCTTGAACAGGAGGATTCACATATGATTCTGGCAGATAAAATTATCCGCTTGAGAAAGAAAAACGGCTGGTCGCAGGAAGATCTGGCTGACAAAATGAACGTTTCGCGCCAGGCGGTTTCCAAATGGGAAGGCGCGCAGTCGACACCGGATCTGGGAAAGATCGTTCAGATGAGCGAGTTGTTCGGCGTGAGTACGGACTATCTGCTCAAAGATGAAATTGAGATGGAAGCATTCACGGAAGACAGTCCGCTCGATTATTCCAGACGCCATGTATCGATGGAACAGGCCAATGACTATCTGCGACTTCGAAAGGACGCGTCTTTGCAAATTGCCATTGCCACATTTATATGCGTGATTGCCGCGGTTCCGCTTCTGCTTTTAGAAGCCATGGCGGCGACTCATATGTTTTCCATCAGCGAAGAAGCTGCCGCAGGTGTCGGTCTGATTGTGCTGCTCATGCTTGTCGCCGGCGCAGTCGCCATTTTCCTGTATACCGGATTCAAAGCCGAGCCGTATGAATTTCTGGAGAAAGAACCGTTCGAAACCGACTTTGGCGTATCGGGCATGGTGCGTGAAAGACAGAACGATTTCCGTTCGCTTTATTCAAGAATGAATATTATCGCGACATGCATCTGCGTGCTGTCGCCCATTCCGCTGTTTGCAGGGATGTTTTTCAAAAATGAATTTCTGATGATTGTCATGCTGACGATAACGATGGCGCTTGCTGGTCTTGGCGCGGCGATTTTCATTGTTGCCGGTGTGCAGTGGGAGAGCATGGAAAAACTTCTGCAGGAAGGCGAGTTCACGATAGACGAGAAGAAAAACAGCCGCGTCAAAGAAGCGGTTGCCACCATTTACTGGCTGAGTGCGACGGTCATTTATCTGGGATGGAGTTTCTGGAGTGATCAGTGGGAGCGAACATGGATTGTATGGCCCGTAGCCGGCGTGCTTTATGCCGTGGTGATCAGTATTGTGAACCTCGCGCTGAAAGCAAAAAATGAGTAGCTTCTGAAGATGCGATGCTTTCGTGACGAAAGGTAAAGAAGATAGAAGAAAACGTGCATGCGATTGATCTGCATCAGAGCAGACTGAGCGCATGCACGTTTTTAGCGTCTGGAAAGTTTGACGACAATTTCTGTATTCCATGCGCAAAGATGAATCCGCGCATGGAAACACGCTTTGGGATTCTGATGGTCGAACAGACAGGATGCATCGCAATAGAGGCGCTGGGAATTGATTGGAATTTCTCGAGGATTTGGAGGCATAGCGTGTTAAGCAAAACTGGTGGAGAAGAAGTAAAAGAATGCGTGTCGATGATGATTCCGGAAGAATTCGGAGATGGTGAAAAGAAATAGTTTTGGCTTTTGTTTTTCAATCGAGAACAAAAATGTTGAAATCACGGAGAAAATAACATGAAATCGGAATGTTTTAAGTAAATTTTTTGTAAACCCTTACATATTTATTTGATAAATTTTACTAAAATGCTAAATATAAAGTATCAGTCGCCAGACATATGGAGTGCATGACCTCATTCCCGCTTAAAGAAAAAGCGGATGACACCCCCACTCGAGTTCTGTATTCCTTCGGGCATGCGAGGCGGCATAGTAAAGTGCCATAAGAAAAGGAGGCATGCTGCTGAAATATTCGATCGGCATCACATTCGCATCATTTGGGCAGTTCTTGTAAACACTCTTATCCCCCTAACCGTTTTGCCTGTATGGAAAGGCCATGAGCCTTCTTCGTACTGTCTGATGATGATGTTTTCCAGTCTGCATAGACTCTGCACGTTTTGCTTTCAAGCAAGGCTGCCAGGCAGAGCGTGCAGAAAAAATTCAAACCCAAAACAGATTCAAAAAAGAGAAAAAAGGAATTAAACATAATGAATACAAAGCACAGAAGAGTATTTGGCGTGCTGCTCAGTTCCGTACTGGGGCTTGGCGCGTTTCAGATTCCCCTATATGCACAATCCCAGCCTGTAACATATAAAACCAATCTGACTGCGAAGAAGGATGCTGTCAAAGAAGGCGAGACAGAACAGACTAAAACGCAGTTCATGGATTTCTTCAAACCTATGCCCATCGTCGGCGAGCTTCGCGATGATGTATGGGGTTCTCCGGATGTTGGTCCGCGTGACCAGGACAATGGTCTGGAAGACCGCGATCTTTCCGATTACTGCTACTGGGACGGAACCATTCTCAAAGATGAAAAATCCGGAAAATACTATATGTTTGCTTCCCGCTGGAATCAGGCGGGCGGCCACTGGGGCGAAAACGGCATCAGCGGCTGGCAGGGCAGTGTTGCCGTATACGCAACCAGCGACAATCTGTATGGTCCGTATGAAGATCAGGGCATGCTCTGGCCGGATTACTACGATGGCGCAGGCCATAACGTCTTCGCGTTCGCGCTGAGCAAATCGGACAAACTGTATGAACAGGGATACCGCTATGGCATTTCCGTTTCCGATACAGGCATGCATGGCGATCAGATGAATGGAACATTCCATGTTTCCAAGTCTCTTGACGGACCCTGGGAACATATCGGTCACATGAATGTCGGTTCCGGCTATTTCCGTCTGTCCAACATCAGCATCATGGTTCGTCCGGACGGCACATATGAAGCCACCAACCGCGATGGAGACCTTGCAACCTCCGATTCGCTTGCTGGTCCGTGGACGGTTCATTCCAACGGCCTCTGGTGGAATGTTGAAGGCATGCCCACAACAAATATCGAAGACCCTGTGATCTGGTATTCTGATGGGCTGTATCACATCGTTGTGAATAAATGGGATGCTCGACAGGCATACTACATGACCTCGGAAGATGGTCTCAATGACTGGACACTTCATAACGGGGCAGCCTATACACCGACAAAAACATTCCTCTCCTATGAAGATGGAACCATGAATCACTGGCAGAAACTCGAACGTCCGGGTCTTTATGTAGAAGATGGCAAACTTCAGGCGATGACCCTCGCGGTTATTGACGTTGAAAAAGAGCAGGATTTCGGAAACGATCAGCACGGAAGTAAAATCATCGTTATTCCCTTTGACGGCGAAGGTCTGAGCGAATTCGCGCGCACAGACAAATACCAGGATCCGATGGCTGGACGTATGGGCATCGTTCCCACAGAAGATGCTCACATTCAGTCGTGGGAGGGCGAATGGTACAACAACTATGGTGCCGAGTCCTTCATGCAGCTGCAGTACAACGGCGAACAGGGTGTTTTCGGCGAAGGCCCTCAGCCCTACTCCACATACGACTGCAAAGTCGGTCATGCCAAATACGACCTTTCCACATTCGATCTGAGCGGATCGGATGATATTGAATCCGCAACACTTTCCCTCGTCTATCAGGAAAGCAAGGCGGGCAATGCAGATAAATCCACGGTCAAAGTCATTACATCTTCTTCCGAATGGAAAGAAGGACGCGGCTATGACGGAAGCAACGATACATCTGCGGGAGCGCTGAGCTGGGAACACCAGCCGGCAAGCTACGATGGCAGTGTTGTCGCTGAATCTGAACAGTTCGCACTGAATGAGGGTATGAAAGAAGTCAAAGTCGATGTGACTGAAGTCCTCAAAGCCTGGATGGAGAAGAATCCCGATGAAGACATCATTTCTCTGGCGTTCAACGAAACATCCGGAAACCGTCTGATTTTCGGAAGCAAGGACGGCAGCCTTGAAAACCGCTCTCCGCGTCTGGAAGTCGTGAAAAAAGGCGCGCGTGTTGAGAATATTGCTCTTGATCACGAAACACTCAATCTTAAACTTGGCGATAGCGCCACGCTCAAAGCCACCGTTGCACCCGAAAATGCGGCAATGAAAAAGGTTGTCTGGACCTCTTCCAAACCCGATATCGTCGGGGTTGATGAAAACGGAAATCTGGAAACGTTCAAAACCGGCAAAGCTGTGATCACTGCGGAAACCCTCGATGGACGCAAAACGGCAGTATGTACAGTCAATGTCGTTATGGATGAACCGTCGACAGCAGTGAAATCCATTCTTGATCTGGTTGTAAAACACGCACTTCAGATTCAGAGCAAGATTGATCTGTTCCAGGACAAAGGACTGGATGTCTTCAATGCTGAACTGTCCAAAGCACAGTCCGTTCTGAACGACAGCGATGATCAGACAGAAATCGATGGCGCTGCAGGATCTCTCAACCAGTCGATTCTTGAACTGCGTCTGACACCGAATGAAGCTCTGCTTGACGAGTTTCTCAAGGCGCGAAACTAAGAGTCCTGAGCTGTATTGATGCATTAGCCGGTTTGTGCCGGAGCAATGAAAGACTTTAAAAATACGTTTTATCAAAAGAGCGGGTTTAGAGATCCGCTCTTTTCTGTATTTCTGAACAATGACAGACATGAATTGACGTTGCTGTACGTACAACGTGATAAAATGTCTCTAACTGGAGGTGTTCTATGAGTCCAAAATATGTTCAGATTTATCAGGAACTCCGCTCGAAGATTCAAAACCAGACAATACCTGCCGGATCCTATCTGCCATCTGAAGGAGAACTGTGCAAAACATATGACGCGAGCCGCGATACGGTGCGCAAAGCGCTCAATCAGCTGTCGCAGAATGGGTTCATCCAGAAAGAAAAAGGAAAGGGCTCTCTGGTGCTCAAAACCGATATGATCTCCTTTCCGGTATCCGGTCTGATCAGCTACAAGGAACTGCAGAACGAATCAATGCACTCGACATCCGAAACGATTGTGGAACAGTTCGAACATAAAACTCCGGATGCCAAAACACGCGATGCGCTCAATATGAAAAGCGGCGAAATCTGCGAGATCAAACGCGTACGCAAGATCGATGGCGAACGGATCATTTACGATCATGATTTTGTCAATACATCGGTGATTCCAGGTCTGACCAGAGAGCATGCGGCCAATTCGCTGTATGAATATATAGAACAGGATCTGGGATTGAAAATTTCATTCGCGCGCAAGGAGATCACGGTCGTTCCTGCGACGCAGGAAGACCGCCAGCTTCTGGATATGGGAGACTATGATCTGCTCGTATTGGTCAAGTCGTATAACTTTCTCGATGATGCAACCCTTTTCTGCTATACCGAGAGCCGCCATCGCCCCGATAAATTCCGCTTCATCGATTTTTCGCGTCGTGAAGTACAGAATTCAGGCAAAGACGATCTCGCGACTTAATGCAGCTGTACGACTTGTGTAGTCCAAACCGATTTTTACAAGAGAAATGCGCAGTACATATATAATTGCAGATTCAGATAAAGAGACAGTCAGATTCGGATAATCGACTGTCTTTTTCTTTTTTTAAAAATACCTGTACGTACATGTTGACAAGGTGTACGTACAGGTATAAAGTATGAAGCGTAAACAACATGTACGTACAACTTAATGATTCACCGCTTCGAAAAGAACTAGAAAGGGACACACATGTCAAAGTTTGAACAGGATGCCCGCCTGCTTCTCGACTACGTCGGCGGCAAAGAAAACATCCAGGCGGTAACCCACTGCGTTACCCGAATGCGTTTTGTACTTGTCGATCCATCCAAAGCTGATATTGATGCGATCGAAGATCTTCCCAGTGCCAAAGGCACATTTACCCAGAGCGGTCAGTTTCAGGTCATTATCGGAAACGAAGTTCTGGAGTTCTACAACGATTTCGTCAAAGTTTCCGGGATCGAGGGCGTATCCAAGGAACAGCTCAAATCTGAAGCCAAGGGCCAGCAGAAATGGCTGCAGAAACTGATGAGCAATCTGGGCGAAATCTTCGCGCCGCTGATTCCCGCACTGATTACCGGCGGTCTCATCCTTGGTTTCCGCAATATCATCGATTCCGTTTACATGTTTGAAAATGGAACGAAAACACTTGTCATGATGTCCCAGTTCTGGGCCGGACTGGATTCCTTCCTCTGGCTGATCGGTGAAGCGATCTTCCACTTCCTGCCGGTCGGCATCACATGGTCCATCACCAAAAAGATGGGTACGACACAGATTCTCGGTATCGTTCTTGGTATCACGCTTGTTTCGCCTCAGCTTCTCAATGCCTACGCCGTTGCAGGCACAGCTGCAGCTGAAATTCCGGTATGGGATTTCGGATTCACGCAGATTCAGATGATCGGCTATCAGGCACAGGTTATTCCCGCGATTCTCGCCGGATTCGCGCTTGTGTACATTGAGCGTTTCTTCCGCAAAATCACACCGTCTGTCATCAGCATGATCGTTGTTCCGTTCTGCTCTCTGATTCTCGCGGTTGTTGTTGCGCACAGCATTCTCGGTCCGATCGGCTGGACAATCGGCGGATGGATTTCCGATATCGTCTGGGCAGGTCTTTCCAGCAATGTGAAATGGCTCTTCGCGGCAATCTTTGGTTTTGTTTACGCACCTCTGGTTATTACCGGTCTTCATCACATGTCCAATGCGATCGACACACAGCTTGTTGCTTCCTTTGGCGGAACCAACCTCTGGCCGATGATCGCACTCAGCAACATCGCACAGGGTTCTTCCGTTCTGGCTATGTCTGTTCTTCAGAAGAAAAACGACAAAGCGCAGCAGATCAACATTCCGAGTATGATCTCCTGCTACCTTGGTGTAACTGAACCCGCGCTCTTCGGTGTCAACCTGAAATACGGCTTCCCCTTTATCTGCGGCATGATCGGTTCTTCCGTTGCAGCAGTCATCTCTGTCTCCTTCGGCGTAACCGCAACCAATATCGGTGTCGGCGGTATCCCCGGAATTCTCTCCATCTTCCCGCAGTACTGGGGCTGGTTCGCACTCGCCATGCTTGCAGCGATTGTCATCCCCTTTATCCTTACTTACATGATCGGTCTTAAAAAACTCTCCGCTGAAGACCGCTGCGGAAAAAACAAAAAAGCGGCATCCGCTTCTGCGGCAGCAGATGAAGCAGTCATTGCTGATGCACCGGTACTCTCCGTTGAAGAAATCAAAGCTTTTGCAGCTCCCGCAACAGGACGCCTGGTCGCTCTTGAAAATGTCGATGACCAGGTATTCTCCAAAAAACTGATGGGCGATG
>CAOKFJ010000007.1 GCA_948467695.1 uncultured Allobaculum sp.
GTCGTAGTCTTCCTTGCGCAGATACTGTGCGACCAGATTGTTGATGTCTTTTTCGTCTTCAACGATATTGATGATTCGTTTCATATTGTTCTCCCTAGTTCGTCTGTTCGTATCCTTTTTCACGAATCAGATCTGTGACACTGTGAACATATTTTTCGCATTCTTCCTGACTGACGGCTTCGACCATGACACGGATCAGCGGTTCGGTTCCGCTCGGACGGACAAGAATTCGTCCATTGTTTCCGAGTTCTTCTTCTGCCCATGCAATGCGGGCATTGATGTCTTCGTCATCGAGAACGATTGTTTTGTCGACAACCGTTACATTTTCAAGAAGCTGCGGATAGATTGTCAGATCTTTGGTCATCTCCTGAATGGTCTGCTTTGTGCCGGTCATGGCTTCAAGAAGTTTCAGCGCGGTAAACAGGCCGTCGCCGGTGACTTCATCGCCATAGAAGATGATATGGCCGGACTGTTCGCCGCCTAAGCGGTATCCGCTGCGGCTCATTTCCTCGAACACGTATTTGTCGCCGACCGGTGTCTGGATGAAATCGAGTCCATCACGCTCGAATGCTTTGTACAGTCCAAGGTTTGCCATGACAGTTGTCACGACCATGTTGTCTTTCAGATCGCCCTGCTCTTTCATATAGCGTCCAAGCAGGTACAGCAGGTAGTCTCCGTTGATCAATCGGCCATCAGAGTCTACCGCGATCAGTCGGTCGGCATCGCCGTCAAACGCGAAACCGACATCGCAGTTGTTTTCGACAACATATTCCTGAAGCGCTTCGGGATGTGTGGATCCGCATTTGAAGTTGATATTAAGACCATTGGGCGAATTGCTGATGGCATCGACTGTCGCGCCAAGCGCATCGAGCGTCTCGACCGCTGTCGTGCATGCCGAACCATTGGCGAGATCGACAGCGATATGCATGCCGGTCAGATCCACCGGAACAGTCTTTTTGAGGAACGAAATATACAGTTCCAGACCATTGTCCCAATCGAAATATTCGCCTACCCCATCGCCTGTTGCCAGAGGAATAGTCGTCTTTCCGTCCATGTAGTCTTCGATCTGCAGAAGAATCTCTTCTTCCATTTTAACGCCATCGTGATTGAACACTTTGATGCCGTTGTCGTAATAGGGGTTGTGCGAGGCGGAGACCATAATGCCGCAGTCGAAATTCTCGTGTCCGACAATATAGGACACAGCCGGAGTTGGACATACACCAAGCAGATACACATCCGCCCCGGTGCTGACCGCGCCGGCTGCCAGCGACAGTTCGAACATCGATCCCGACAGGCGGGTGTCGCGTCCGATCAGAATACGGGCGTGTTTTTTGTTTTGCGAGTAGTACCAGCCGAGCCACTGACCGATTCGAACCGACATATCCAGCGTCAGTTCTTCATTGGCACGGCCGCGTACGCCGTCGGTTCCAAAATATTTTCCCATTTTTTGCATTCTCCATTCTGTTTGATGCCAAAGTGAATGCACTCGGACATCTATAAAGCAAACAAGACCAGCCGGTCGGCTGATCTTGGATGCACTCTTCCGGTTTGTATTCGATGCCCTGGGGCATCCGGCTTTTATTTCAGAGTCGTCGGGTCGTCCGGATGACTCTCTTTTTTCAATGCCTGTGCAGAGTCGGTTTTCGCATTCGCTTTTTGAGCGGAATTCACGCTGTCTTTGGACTCGCTTTCCGTTTTGTCCTCCACACGGGGCGCGGAAGGCGTTCCCTCTCCCACCAGACGCACATCGGCGGTGACGGTAGAGGGCGATATGGAAACAGACACCTGCTTTCCAGCACTGTCATAGGCAACAAGCGGCACTTCCGCCTGGAACGAGCCTTCATAGCCCGAGGTATCGACAATTGCACGCACGAAACGAATCGAATTCAATTTGTTTCGTGTCGCTTTGATTGTAACAGAGCGAGTGGAAAGGACCGGTTTCTGGTACGCGTTAGCAGACTGTCCGGCTCCGACGATTAGATCGGAACTGATGAAGAATGTTTTGGAGTACTTCTTCGCAAGCACCGCGTTGACGGTTTCAGGATTAACCGTGACATCAAGACCTGTAGGCAGTCCCGATGCTGTCAAAGCGATGGTATTCGAGCCTTCCGCTGCGTTTCGCAAATCGGCGGTGACGCTTGCGGAATTCTGCGTGCGCACGAGCTGTATATCGGCGCCATCGCCCACGACCGTAATGTCGGCTGTGGGCGGCACGCCGGAAACTTCGTAGTTGTTTTCATCCACGAGCACCTCCACCGGAACGGCGGGCAGGTTGAGCGTGGCGGCGTCTTTGTTGAACAGACGGTATGACAGATCATCGGAATTGACGGCGACGCATATAAGCACCGCAATCAGCCCCGAAATAACCAGACTGCCTCTGTCGCTGTAGATAATGCGGTCGAACAGCCGCGATACGCGGCCAACAGTTCCTTCGAGCACACGGATGCATCCGTTGAAGAAACGATGGATCGAACCGGGTTCTTTATTGTCCATGCTGATCCCCTTCCTCTTTGTTCGAAGGCGTCACCACTACCGCAAGCGGTTTGATGCGATCGTCTTTCTTTGATGCGCTGTCATCCTTGCGCGATTTCGTCAGCGAGCTTGAGATCGTTTTTGCCGTATCGATGACCGGCTGAAACATGGACGAGCGCGGGGCTTCATCCGGAACAAGGCGCTTGGTCAGATAGCGGTGCAGGCTTTCGGGCGTATACTGCGTCAGCACGCCTTTCTGCGCGACGGAAACATTTCCGGTTTCTTCCGAGACCACAATTGTAATGCAGTCCGACACTTCCGAAATGCCTACCGCCGCACGGTGTCTGGCACCGTATTTGGATGGCAGTTCCTGTGCCGTGGACGGAAAGTAGGCTGCCGCGCAGATCGCGCGATCTCCGTCGATAATCATCGCCCCGTCATGCATCGGTGTTCCATACTGGAAAATCGTCTCAATCAGCTCGGTCGAAACGTCCGAATCAAGCGGAATTCCGGTTTTGGCGTAGTCCTGAAGAGACTGACCCATCTGCAGCGAAATCAGAGCGCCGGTTTTGGTGCGGGACATATCACTGACTGCCTGAACGAGCTGGTCAACAAGATTGTTCATCCGCCTGGCAGGCAGATTGGGCTTGTAGCTCATATTGGTCGTGCCGACTTTCTCGAGCATGGAGCGGATCTCCGGCTGCAGAACGATCAGTACGACGATAATGCCCCAGCGCAGAACAACTTCCAGAATGTAGCTGACGGTGCGCAGATGTAGCATATCCGCAAACAGCTGAAACAGAACAAGGGCGATAATTCCCTTGACGATCTGCACCGTGCGGCTGTTGTTGCGGATGATGCGCATGCCTGCGTAGATCAGCGTCCACATGACCAGGATATCGAGGATCAGTCGAAGGATCAGTTCAATATCCTTCATTATCATCAGCATCCCTCTTTCTAAAGAAACCTCCTCATTGCTGAAGAGGTCTTGTGTATTCGGTTGTTAGTTTGTGCCCAGAATCTGGTCGATGAATTCGCCGACTCCGGTTACGATGGATTTTGCGGCATCCTGCACTTCTGCCGGAGCAGCGCCGACAGCTGCGGAGTTGTCTACGCCTTCAAGCATCGGGATATCGTTGTAGGAATCGCCGATTGCGTATACATCATTGTCGTCAGCGCCGACGTAGGCGGTTACGAAATCGAGGCCTGTGGATTTGGAGATGCCTTTGGCAACCACGTCCACCACGAAATTATTGGCATAGGCGGCAATGGTTTCGCCAAAGTACTGGTTGAACTGATCGGCGAGTTCTTTTGCGCTTTCGGGTGTGTTGCAGGAGAACACAACCTGTGCGAAGTTGCCGGAGTCCATAACCTGTTCTTCAGTCCAGTCCTGTTTCAGTGTCGGATAGCGGTGGTCTTCCAGGTTGGGATGAACTTCCACTTTGTGACGGTGCACGCCGTCATTTACCACATAGCTGACGATATCGGGATGTTCATGCGAAATGTACATCAGGTCGATCGCAGTAATGGTATCGAGAGTGGTCGACAGAAGCGCGTTGTCTTTATTGTCGAACACCATGCCTCCGTTGTTGGTTACATAATAGTCAACGGGGATGTTGAATCCTTCGGTCTCAGCGGAAATGGATTCTTTGGAACGGCCGGTCACGATCACAAACAGGTTTCCTGCTTCGCGCCAGCGGCGGATGGCATCAAGGTCAGCGTCCATGACACTGCCGCCAAACTTCAAAGTTCCGTCGTAGTCAGTAGCGAGTAACTTCATTGGTATTCCTCTTTCTTTTGGTATGTTTCAGTGTGAAACTGCATTCGCTCTTAGTATAACATTTGGACTCGATTCATTTCGACCTGATGGCGAACTTGTTGACGATTCCTGATGCCTCTTTTGCACCGATTGACGGCGTCTGTTCAACATTGTAAAAAAGAAGTGTTTCATACCATGCGCTTTCGCCCGATCCATGTGCCAGCTGCCGGCGTTTTTTGCGCAGTTCGTACACATGGTTTGTCTGCTCAAGCTGCAGCCAGCAAAATCTGCGGGACATTCTGGAAGCGTAAAAAGTCTTTGTCCCGTCTATTCAAAGGAGTCCTTCATGAAAAAAATTCTCTTTGTCTGCCACGGCAACATCTGCCGTTCCACCACAGCCCAATGGGTCTTTGAAGATCTCGTTGGCAAAGCCTCTCTGGAAAACCGTTATGAAATCGACAGCGCTGCGCTCACTGGCGAGGAGATCGGAAATCCCATCTATCCGCCGATGGCGCGCGTGCTCGATGCCCATCACATACCCTATGGCGATCACCGTGCAAGACGAATGACGCTTTCAGATGCGAAACACTTTGATCATATTTACTACATGGACGGTGAAAACCGCTGGCATCTCGAGCGTCTGTTATCCGGATGCTCCGAACTTCTTTCCAAATGCGAACCTTTATCGAAAAACAAAGAAATCAGCGACCCCTGGTATACACGAAATTTTGAAAAAGCCTATGCGCAGATTTTAGCCGCATGCAAAGAACGTCTGGAGGAAATTGAACATGAATGAAACCATACGGCAGAATCTTCATACCCATTCCACGTTCGATGACGGAAAAAGCTCCATGGAAGAAATGGCGCAAAGCGCCATCGCCAAAGGGTTCACTGCTCTCGGTTTTTCCGGACATTCACCCAATCCCATTGACACCTGCTCCATGAGCATGGAAGGGATGAACGATTATCTCGAAACCTTCCGTTTTCTCAAAGAGAAGTATAAAGATCAGATTGCTCTGTACTGCGGCATCGAACTCGATTCGCTTTCCGATATTGATCTTTCGCCTTTTGCCTACATCATCGGCAGCATCCATTATCTGAACACCCCATCAGGTCAGGTCGCCATCGATGAAAGCCGCGAGACCTTCGATCATCTTCTCCATGACATATACAGCGGCGATATTCAGAAGCTGACGGCAGACTACTATGCCGCGCTGATCGATATGATCCGCTCGCGTGATTTCGACATTCTCGGACACATTGACCTGATCTCCAAATACAATGAAGACGAAACGTACTTTTCTTTTACGGCTGACTGGTATCTGGAACAGGCGCGAAAAGCCATTGATGCCGGCATCGAAAAAGGCGTGATCTTCGAAATGAACACCGGAGCAATCTCCCGCGGATACCGCACGATGCCATATCCTCACGCTTCGCTGCTCGACTACATGGCGAAAAAAGATGCAAAACTGTGCATCAACACGGACTGCCACAACGCCATTGCGCTCGATCAGTCGATGAACCAGGCTCTTGCACTCGCTAAACGCGCCGGAATCACGGATCTGTACGCGCTGTCTGAAGATGGCTTTTCCCCTGTATCGATTGATTCATTCGTCGGCGAACTCAACTGAGCCGCTCATCGCATACACGTTTTTTCGCGTTTCCATGGGCATACGTCCTCTCGACATGCGCCCACACAATCCGATTCGGACAATTCCGGCGCAAAAGAATGTTTGCGTATTGATTGACGGTTGTTAGAATAGTCGTATCGCGCAAGCCCTTGCATTCTCTGACTCGCGCCGCAAATGAATACTGTATTCTGCAGCATCTGCGAAATTCCAGAGAACACACCGCATGGGCGCATTCATCCCCAGCTTGTCTGCACTGCCAATTCGAGCTGTCTGCAATCGAGGGATGATGGCGCAGAAATGGAGATATCCGCAATGAAATTCAGCGATCTGAAAGCCTACCACGCTTATTATGTAATGGCAGGCATCTTCTTTTTATCCATCCTGTTCTTTAAGGATATGGTCTTCTTTCCGCTCGGATGCTGCTTCATCTGTCTTGGATGGGTAAGCAAGCTCAAAGAAACCGGTCAGCTTAAAGGATGCCAGAAAAACGGCGAAGTGTCCGGCGAAAGCACAAATGCCGACACCTCCACCGAAGCTTAGTTTTTCTTCAAGAGTTTTTATTACGCATAAAACCGTCACCTTCGATGCATTTCACATCGCAAGGTGACGGTTTTCTTCTGTTCTAATGCATTGTGTATGAACCGCTTAAGCTGCAGCGCCTGCAACTTCCATTTCATCAGCACCATGACGCGGCGCGCGGACGGTGAGACCAAGTTTTTTCTTCTGTGCGCGAGAAAGCGGCACCCGCATGGAATGGTTGAGTTCGACTTCATCTTTGTAGATGCCGGTCAGATACTTGCCATTGATCAGATACGAGATGTGCACCCGCAGAAAGCCGTAGCGGTCAAATTCTTCATCGAGGTCAGCCAGATTGAGACGGCGGTGGAATTCGCCTTTGCGGGTATGGAAGTGAACGTTCTTTCCGATCTTTTCCAGATAGAAAATATCCTCTACCGGTATTTCGATTTTGACGCCCTGATAGACAAGCGAATACATATCTTTCTGCGCCGCCTGCGCAAGAAGAGCCGGAGCGAGCGCGCGAAGATCCTCTGCAAGATGCGCTTTGGAAATATAGTGCACACGATTTCTCGTCTCGCTACTTTCCTTCAGCGTGGGATCCGCGCACAGATACACGATCAGCGCCGACGGGTTGTCATGCACAAAAAAGGAGTCGAGTCGCGGTGTGTCGAACATCTCGTCAAAAAAGAAGATCTGGAAGGCTTCTTCTTTCATGGCTTTTGCCAGATTTGACGCTTTGTAGTAATGACGAAACGTCCAGTCGATGTTTCGAAACACATCCGCCAGCTGGAACGCAATTTCCTTGGTTTCTTTTTCATGCTCCAGAATCGCAATCTTGATCATCGCCAGCACCTCATTTCCGCTCATTCATCCTCCGCATTCTCATGCGGTCTGCAAGCGTGATTTTCAACGATATACATACCACTATAATTGGAAATTCCTCTCGCGCAAAGCTAATGCGAAGTTTATCTGCTTTAAAATCCACATCAGCAGGCATAGAGAAGCTTTTGAATAAGCGAATCGCCGATTCGACCAAGAAAAAAGAAGAGAGTCGTTAGACGATCTCTCTTCTGATATCTGCTCCAAGAGCGCGAAGCTTTCCATCGAGGTTGTCATAGCCTCGATCAATATGCTTGATTTCGTGAATTTCAGTTTCGCCATCCGCCATCAGACCGGCAATGACAAGCGCGGCACCGCAGCGAAGGTCGGTTGCGGTCACCACAGCGCCATGCAGAGGTGTCGGACCGACAATAATGCCGGTAGCGCCTTCCTGATGAGCATTGGCGCCCATTTTTTCAAGTTCGGGCAAATGCTTGAAGCGTGCCGCATAGATTTCTTCCGTAACCGTTGAACGTCCGCCGGAACGTGTCAGAAGCGCGGTAAACGGCTGCTGCACATCCGTCGCAAAACCGGGATACGGTTTGGTGATGATGTCTGTCGGTTTGAGCACTTTATGCGGATCGTTTCCGTAAATATGAATGGAATCATTGGTGTGATCGGTTTTGATGCCGATTTCTTCGAGTTTGGACAGAATGCCGGTCAGATGCGCAGGAATCACATTGGTGATTTCCATATCATCCGCCATAGCCGCCGCGATCAGCAGATAGGTAGCCGCCTCAATGCGGTCAGGGATGATTTCATGCGTGCATCCTTTGAGCGGATGACCGCCTTCGATGACAAGACGATCGGTACCCATGCCGTAGATATTGGCGCCCATGCGGTTGAGCATGGTGGCAATGTCGATAATTTCAGGTTCTTTGGCAGCGTTGCCGATGATTGTGCGTCCTTTTGCGAAGACAGCAGCCATCATGATATTGATCGTCGCTCCAACAGAGGGAATATCGAGGAAGATATCGGTTCCCTTCAGTCCGCCTTCGGGTGCGACAAGCAGTGTGCAGTCTTCATGCTCTTCAGGATAGGAAACCGTCGCTCCAAGCAGTTCGAAGCCTTTGAGATGCAGGTCGATGGGGCGTTTGCCCAGATTGCATCCGCCGGGCATGCGAATGAGAACCTTTCCGTATTTGCCCAGAAGCGCGCCCATGAAATAGTAGGATGCGCGCAGTTTGGTTACGGCATCGGAAACAAGCGGGCGGTCTTCCATATTACGCGGGTCGATAATCAGTGTTTCTTCATCCGGCTGTGTCACTTCGACACCAAGTTCGCGAAGCAGTTCAATCAGAGCATCAACGTCCGAAATTTTTGGAACACCATAAATGGTTACGGGCTCGCTGCCAAGAACGGCTGCGGGAATGAGCGCAACTGTCGAGTTTTTGCTTCCGGAAATACGAACCGTACCGTTCAGGCGCCGGCTGCCCCTGATCTTAATAACTTCTTCCATGCGGATACGCCCCCTTCTTTCTTATGTTTATCGTGTATGGAACAGTCCCAGGCAGGACTGTATGGCTTGTATGATGAGGTAAAACAAGTAAGCAAATCGCGCAGAAAATGGATGCGTATGCAAAGTGCTGATCGTAAACAGACAGCACAGAGACATGCAGGTATGAGTACAGCGTTTTGTATGCTGTGATGTGCAGGTAATGACCATCTTTCTGTACGTGCATAAATATGATATACGATTACATTCCGCATGGCGTAAATGGCGTTCGCCTTAAGACGCAAAAACTGCTGTCTATAGGGAGGCAGAGCGGTGCGGATATGATCGAATTGAAATCTGTTGCAGGGTGTTGCAAAGTGCTGACGGGAAACAGTTGTTATGCATGCGTCCGACGCAGTGTTCTTTTCATGCGCTGCAGACGACTATGCATGATGCAGACCGAAAGTTCATGGAAAACAAAGGCTGTAGTTTTTCCTTTATTTTTCCTTTTTTTCAGTCTATCCCGAAGGAAATTATACAAGCTTTTTACTGCCTGTAAAGCCGACGGAAAATCGTAGGCGCTTTCAGGATGTTGCACATGTCAAAAAGAAAGCGGATTTCATCCTTCCATTGCGACCTCTTCCTTCTCTGGCATTTGCACAGGAAGTACCTTCGTTGCACGCTCTCTGCTCCATGTCCGTCTATTCTTTCGAGATTAACCTGCAATCTGATTCGGTCATGCACAACAAGCGCGCAGAAAAAAAAAACAAAACAAGCAGAATGAGACGCATAGGCATCAATTCTGCTTGTCTGTCTTATCCGGTGGGGATATATCCATTTCAAAAAGTTCGTTTTACTTGTGTTCGAGAAGCGGTGTTTTTCCCGCTGCGGCGCTCTCGCCTTCCATAACGCGGTAGTCTCCGGGTTTCGAAGTCGTCACGACCATAACTGTCGTCAGATCAATGCCGCGGTTTTCGAAGAATTTGCGATCAACGCGCAGCACGGGCATACCGGGTTTGAGCTTGGTGCCTTCAGCCGCGAGCACTTCGAATCCTTTGCCGCGCATTTCAGCTGTACCGAAGCCGACATGCACATAGACTTTCTCGTTCTGGTCGGTTTCGATGCCAAACGCGTGTTTCGAAGCGGAAACAAGAGTCAGTGTTCCAAAGCAGGGCGCGACGATGATATCGTCCCCAGGCAGAATGGCAACGCCATCGCCATACATTTTCGAGGCGTATACAGGATCGCTTACAAGATTGAGCGGAATGAGGCGTCCGGATACCGGCGCATAAAGACACTTGTCCGGGACGCGGCGCTCTTTTCGTTTAAAATTAGGCTTCATGTTCAGTTCCTTTTAAGTGACTGTCCATCCAGTTTGTAATTTCTTCCAGACGGCGCACGCGGTTTGCGGGCTTTCCGGAGCGGGACAGTTCATGATTTTCGTGATGGAAAAGCGCCATGCGCGCTTCTGTTCCATTGCTAAGCAGTCCGTTGAGCATCTGATAGCCCTGCTCAACCGGGCAGCGGTAGTCTTCGTCAGAATGAATAAGAAGAGTCGGCGTTTTCGCGTTCTGAATGTATTTCATCGGCGAGTGCTCCCACAGCGCCATTGGATCATCAAGACTTGCCTGCTGCTGATCCTCGGTAAAATCGGGGCCGATGTCGCTGGTTCCCCAGAAAGAGATCCAGTTGGATATGCTTCGCTGCGTGGCAGCGGCGGCGAAACGCTGTGTATGGGTAATGATCCAGTTGGTCATGAAACCGCCATAGCTTCCGCCGGTAACGCCAAGACGTTCGGGATCGATCTGCGGCACGGCTTCAAGCACAGCATCCGTGAACTTCATCAGGTCATCATAGTCCTGCGTTCCGTATTTGCCGCGAAGATCGGCATAATCATTGCCCTGTCCATCGCTTCCAAACGGGTTGCAGAAGAAAACGAAATAGCCCTGCGATGCCCATACCTGCATTTCATGATAGAACACCGTGCCATAGACCGTCTTGGGGCCTCCGTGAATATCCAGAATGGCGGGATAAGTTTTATCGGCTGAGAAGTCTCGAGGATAGAGCACCCAGCCCATCTGGGAAGTTCCATTCCATCCGGTATAGAACACCGGACGCGCCTTGGCGACATATTTCCCTTCCATCTGCTTCTGAAAATCGGAAATCTGAAGGACTTCTCCCTCTTCCATGCAGAACAGCTCCTGCATGCCGCCGGGTTTTGCGCCGATGAAATAGAGTTTTCCATCCGCAATGCCGAAAGAGTGAATGGTTCCAGGCCACTCGAGCACCTGATGCAGCGTGCCGTGGTCGTAGCAGAACAGGTTATTATGGTTCACAATCGTGCCGGTAAAAAACAGACGTCCATCGTATTTGCAGATCATGTTTCCGCCGACAGCCGCGCAATCCGTACCGACCGTATTGCCGACGGCTTCTTCCCATTCAAGAACACAGCGCATGGAACGTGTATCCAGACTGATTTCATACAGCCAGGGATTGGTGTTCATGCCATGAGCCTTTCTGTCTGTGCCGAAAAGATACAGACAATCGTTCATTCCATCGAGAGAATAGACATCCAGACCCGTTTTGCATACCGATACAAGAAGACCGGTTGCGGGGTCGTATTCGAAAATCTCATCATGGCATACCGGACGGACTGCCTGAGCGGGCGAGGCCGCAAAATAGATTTTATGATCATAGAGCGCAGTCGCCGATACGAAGAAATCTTCTCCAATCGGTGCACCAAGTTCGCCGGTTTCCAGATCGAAGGTGTACAGAAGAGTGCGCTTTTTCGAAATAAAGCCTTCATTGTTGAAATACCAGGGCGATTCGCAGAGGACTTCGACATCGCCGCCCTGAATCGGATCATCCTTGTTCAGATCCTTCATAGCCATAAACACCAGAAGGTTCTTTCCGATAAAGCCGATGGGCGCGCATCCGGCAAGATCAAAGCTTTCAATTCGCTGTGCTTCGCCGCCTTTAAGGCTCAGCAGATACAGCGCGCTTTTTTTGCCGTCTTCCTCCGGCTGGAAAAAGCAGATGGACTTGTGCGTGCGAAATGCAAATGCCGAAACGTTTCCCCGACTGGTCAGCGGTCTGATTTTCTTTCCCTTGTACATCATCAAATCGGTTTTCAGACGGTTCGTTTCTTCATCAAGCTGACCTTTGACGAAAACCGCCGTACGTCCTTTCGTCTGCAGATTTCCGCAGAACGAATAGGAGTAAAGATCCGATATTTCTACTGGATTCATCATGATTTCTCCTCAATCACCACAAAATGAGTTACGTTACGCCGTACGCATTGGGTTCGTTACTGTTCATTATATCGGTTACATTTTATGTTTTCCAATTTACATCAAATGCGCATGCCCTTTGAACGTTCTGCCTGCCTGACAGGATGTCTGCCAGATGAAAAAAGCGGCATGTCCGAGAGTTCGAACATGCCGCAAGCCGGTTTATCCGGCGATTGTATGTTGTAAAACGATGAGCTTACGCTTTGTTAGCGGAGCCAAGGAAGTCAGTTACGTAGTCTTCAACCAGTTTCTGGATTGCATCAGCACCCGGTTTGAGGAGTTTTCTGGGATCCCAGCCTTTGTTAACGAGGTCTTTGCCTGCTTCTACATATTTGCGGGTAGCATCAGCGAATACGAGCTGGCATTCTGTGTTGATGTTAACTTTGGAAACACCGAGAACGATGGCTTCTTTAACCATTTCCTGGGGGATTCCGCTTCCGCCGTGGAGAACGAGGGGTTTGCCTTCAGTAACTTTCTGGATTTCGCCGAGAACTTCGAAGTTCAGGCCTTTCCAGTTTTCAGGATATTTGCCGTGGATGTTACCGATACCAGCAGCAAGGAAGTCTACGCCGAGGTCAGCGATAGCTTTGCATTCTGCGGGGTCAGCAACTTCACCATTGGAGATAACGCCGTCTTCTTCACCGCCGATACCGCCAACTTCGCATTCGATGGAGCATCCTTTGGAATGAGCGAGTTCGATCAGTTCTTTGGATTTTTCGATGTTTTCTTCGATGGGGTAGTGGCTTCCGTCGAACATAACGGATGTGAAGCCAGCTTCGATAGCTTTTTTAGCGCCTTCGTAGGAGCCGTGGTCGAGATGGATAGCTACAGGTACAGTGATGTTGTAGAAAGCCATGATGTTTTTAACCATGTCTACAGCGTTTTTGTAACCGCACATGTATTTAGCTGCGCCTTCGGAAACACCGAGGATAACAGGGGACTGTTTTGCTTCGCAGCCGAGCAGAATGGCTTTGATCCATTCCATATTGTTGATATTGAAGGCACCGATTGCGTAATGGCCTTCGTGAGCTTTGTTGATCATTTCAGTAGCAGAAACTAACATAACTCAATTCCTCCTTGTAATTAACGTCTCTAGTTTACCCCGAAAGCGATTGAATGAAAAGGTAATTCACCTGTGTCGGATTCGGGAATTGTCATCAAATCCCGCACGCGTTGCAAATCTATCCGTCCTGAATACACACACAACAAAAATGCGCTTAGATTCTATGCAAACCGCACAGAATGTAAGCGCATTAATCATTTGAATGAAAATGAAGCAGGATTTTCCACGGCTGGCAGTTTATCGAAATCATTCGTGTGAACACACCGGATTATTTCAGATTTCTTCTTGATCTTCCGACAACCTCAACGGGACTTGCCAATGTATTAACGCGCTCCATCAGACGCTTGGCAGCGACTGCCGAGTAGGCGGTACCCTCGATATTGTAGCGATCTTCAAGTTCGTCCGGATTGATGTTGCTGGCGAAATACGTTTTGCGTCCCGCATTCATTCTTTCGTCGAGCACCGGAAACAGTATCTCGTCGCGCGTCCATGCGGTTGCCGATTCACTGCCGAAATCATCCAGAAACAGCACGTCGGCAAAACGCATGCGTCCAAGAATGGTCGTGCGGTACTCGTCATCGGAAAGACTTGCTTTGAGCTCGCTGACCATCAGCGGCACGCGGACGAACGCGACTCGCTTATTCTGCTGCGCATACAGGTTGGCCAGCGCGATCAGCAGCGTCGTCTTCCCTGTTCCCGGCTGTCCGAAAAGCAGACAGCCTTTGTCTTCCTGTGCAGAAGCCATGACTTCTCCAACCGCTTTCGTATAGGCTCTAGGCTCTTCATACAGTGTCTTCATCAGAATCGGAAAACTGGTCAGATAGTCTTTTTCTTCAAGATGAGCAATCGAAAAATTTGCCGCGTGCGCAAGCTTCGCCGTTTTTTCCTTCTGATAGCGGCAGGGCATGTAGACATCAATCAGAAATCCCTGTTCGTCTGCTGAAAGGGATGGCGCCTGACCGCGTATTTTCATAGTGCAGAACGGAAGCCCCTGACAGGCGGCGCATGTCTGCCTGACCTTCAGATAGCGGTTGAGCTTAGCAGGATTTTCCTCAATGATGCTTGCCGGCAAGTGGTTTTCCTGTACAAATTTTGCGATCACAGGACTGGCTTTGAGCGATTCAACCATTTGGAGGCGATAGTTTCGCTGCTGTTCATCCAGATCAAATTCAAGCTTTATCTTCTGCATCGCTCTCTCCTCCTAAAATCGCCTGCTGCAGGCGCATGATTTCTTCGATATCGGCATCGGTCGATTTCTCTTCCGGAATCTTGTCGTACCATTCAGGAAGTTTTTCTTTTTCACGTTTCGTTTTGTATTTCCGGCGTGTCTTTGCCGAGGCATCGCTTTGTTCGAGCTGCTCCAGACAAGCCTGACGTGTCGTGACTTTCGCACGAACCATGTTGTTGGCAAGTGTGCGGACAAAACCGGCATGAAAACCGTCCTCGTTTTTCTTCATGCAGTACTCAATCAGTGTATTGATGACTTCATTGGGCAGTTTCTTCTCTTCGACCAGCGAAGCAAGAAGCTTGCGCTCCGAGGGGAGGATGTCCGCATTGTCCGGCTGCCGGCTTTTAAGAAAGGTGATCGGCGACTGCATGAAGTCATCGGGATTGCCTGACCCGATTTTTCTGGTTTTCTCCAGATCGGAGACAATCGCTTCAAAATCGATCCAGCTTTTTTTCTCGCGCAGATGACGCACCACGAAAACTCTCATGGATTTTTCATCGATGCCATACAGATTGGCTAGATGCGCAATGCGGGACATGTTTTCCCGGCTTCGCACCCTTGTCGGGATCGCATTGTGCATGCCCTGGAAAAACTCGTTCCAGTTGAACGGATAGGCATCGACATCATGCCAGTCCTGCACATACTCCTTCATCGCTTCTTCTTTTTGCAAAGTCCATACCGTTTCCAGAACATTTGTTTCAATGCGCGCGGTGATATTGCGCATCTTTCCCTTGCGCGCGACAGGATGGCGCAGTCTGGTCAGACGCTCCATTCCCTCTTCGCCGACGGCTTCAAAGAACAGGCGTCCAAGAAGCGGATCAGAAAGAAAAGCTTCCTGATTTTTGGGCGCCACGACTTCTATCGCGCATACGGCATGATCCTCTTCTTCAAATGTGTGAACAAGCATCAGTTCTTCAAGCTTGCACAGCGCCGCTTCAAGCATCGCATCGCTGCATCCGCTAAGCGTCTTCAGATCCTCTAGATCTGCCTGGTCGCCAAGTTCGCCTAAACTGATGAAAAATTCATAGACAAGGCACGCCTGCGCTCCCGCAATCGGGCGGTAGAGCAGGTTGAGATCCGCAATCCAGTGCATCGACAGATCATACGGGATGATGATCTGACATTCGCTGCTCATCGTCCGCTTCCCTTTCGCACGTCTTCAAGATAGCCGTCGATGATCTTTTCCAGATCTTTTTCGGTTCTATCGTTT
Source organism: uncultured Allobaculum sp. (assembly GCA_948467695.1). Taxonomy (GTDB): domain Bacteria; phylum Bacillota_I; class Bacilli_A; order Erysipelotrichales; family Erysipelotrichaceae; genus Allobaculum. The sequence continues at coordinate 15,487 of CAOKFJ010000007.1, forward strand.
TCCAGGACACGATCGGAAGCGGCTTTTTTCCTGTCCACCGGATACTGAAGCGCAAGTCTTCTTGTCGCTTCCTCGCGGGAGATATTGCGTCCGCTTTCCAGTCGGCAAAGCGCGGTTTCTGTAGAGCAGACAACCGTCCAGACTTCATCAAAAAGATGTTCAAGAGAACATTCAAAGAGCAGCGGAACTTCCGCAGCGCATACATCTGTCTGCTCGCCAATCCAGTTTTTCAGATCCCGAACGATGAGCGGATGAAGAATCTGCTCCATTCTCTTACGCTTGTCCGGATTCTCGAACATGGCATCAGCCATCGCCTGACGGTCAATATTTCCCTGCTCATCCGTATAGAGCAGCCCGGCCTTTTTCAGCTCCGTATAGCCGTCATGATTTTTTTCAAGCAGAGCGGCATTGATGCCGTCGCAGTCGATGGTCGGAATGCGTCTGGAGAGAATGCGCTTGGCTGTGCTTTTGCCTGATCCCATGCTTCCCGTAATTCCAATTACTTTTCGATCTGACATTTGGGGCAGTACCAGGTTCCCCGCTGACCGACACGTGTATACACCACATCGGTGCCGCCGTTCTGGCACTTTCCCTCCTTTCCATGAACTTTCAGCTGATCCTGATAGCTTCCCGCATGACCTGTGCCGTACGAGAAAGAACGGATCGTGGAACCGCCGCAGCGCATCGCTTCGGCAAGGATGCGTCTTGCGGCGTTCAGAATGCGCTGCCAGTCTTCAAGGCTTAAATGGCTGGCGGCGCTTTTTGGCGAAATACCCGCTTCGAAAAGGATTTCGTCCGCATAAATATTGCCGATACCCGCAATCAGCGACTGGTCGAGCAGAATGTTTTTGATCGGCGCTTTTCGCTTTTTTACCGCTTCGAACAGATCGTTGGCAGTAAGGCTTTCGTCGAGCGCGTCTTTGCCCACTTTTTCGAGTGCCGGCAGCGTGCGCCAGTCTTTGACTTTTTCGTACAGGGACAGGCGTCCGAATTTGCGCGTGTCGCGATAGCACAGAATCCTTCCATCCGATAAATCAAATTCAGCATGGATATGCTTGCCGTCTTTGATCGGATCAACCGCTTCGAATTCGGCGCGGTTGTTGAAAATCAGAAACTTTCCTTCCATACGCAGATGACTGACAAGATCCTTGTCGTCGAGTTCGATCACGATGTACTTGCCCAGACGATAGAAGGATCGGAAATGCTCGCCGGCAATATCGTGTTCAAACTGCTCGACAGACAGATTGGAACACAGACCGGGATACGTAATCGTGCATTTTTCAATCATCGCTCCGGTGAGTTCCTGCTGCAGATACGCGATGACGTTCTGGACTTCAGGGGCTTCCGGCATTATTTCGCCTCGTACCAGCTGCGTCCTGCCTGCACGCTTGCTTCAAGCGGTACCTGCAGTTCCATTGCCTGGTCCATAATCGACGGAATCAGGTTTTCCATCAGTTCTTTTTCCTCATCGGGAACAAGGAAAATCAGTTCATCGTGAATCTGGAGAATCATCTGCGATTTAAGATTTCGCTCGACAAGCTCGTTTCGCATGCGAATCATCGCGATTTTGATCAGATCGGCAGCAGATCCCTGAATCGGTGCGTTCATGGCGGCGCGTTTTCCGAATTCGCGTGTCATGAAGTTCTTGTCGTTGATTTCCGGAATCTCTCTGCGTCTGTGAAGAAGGGTTTCGACATAGCCGTTCTCTTCGCAGAACGCGATCAGGCCGTCCATAAAGCGATGAATGTTGGGGTAGTTTTCAAAGTAGGCTTCAATGAATTCTTTGGCCTGCTTGCGTGTGATGCCCAGTTCCTGCGACAGACCGAAATCGGTCTGGCCGTAGATGATGGCAAAGTTGACGGTTTTGGCGATGCGGCGCTGGTCGGCAGTGACGTCTTCGGGTTCCACACCGAAAATGACCGAAGCGGTGCGTTTATGAATATCGATGCCTTCTTTGAACGCCTGAATCATGAACTCTTCATCCGCCATATGCGCAAGCATGCGCAGTTCAACCTGCGAATAGTCAGCCGAGATCAGCCAGTATCCTTCAGGCGCGACAAACGCCTTGCGGATTTCTCTGCCCTCTTCGTTTTTGATCGAGATGTTCTGCAGGTTGGGATCGGATGACGAAAGTCTTCCGGTCTGTGTCATCGTCTGGTTGAATGTCGTGTAGATTTTTCCGTCAATGATGTAGCGGGTCAGTCCGTCGATATACGTTCCGACAATTTTCGCGTACTTGCGGTATTCCATGATCTCTTCAATGATCGGGTGATAGCCGCGCATTTTTTCCAGGACATCCGCTGCGGTGGAGCGTTTCTTTCCTCCGCCTTTGAGATTGAGTTCATCAAAAAGAACGACGCCTAGCTGCTTGGGCGAATTGATTTTGAACTCATGTCCGGCGTATTCGTAAATGCGCGCGGAAATTTCGTCCATGCGTCTCTGGTACTCGATGCCTGTCTGTTCAAGAATTGCGGCATCGCAGGCAATGCCGCGGCATTCCATCTCGTACAGCACTCTGGCAAGCGGAAGTTCGATTTCACGGTACAGTTCGAGCTGATTTTCTTTTTCC